>CAZPCF010000022.1:0-15170 GCA_964585045.1 uncultured bacterium | reverse complement strand
AGCCTTTTTATGACCGATATGGGGTTCACGGCTTTTTATTTTTTTTCGATCGTCGCTCTGAAGAAATTCTTTGATCATCCCGATCTCAGACACAGCATCCTGCTGGGGGTCCTGTGTGGGATGGCTTTTGTATCCAAGATCAGCGGGCTGATCCTATTCCCGATCGTGACACTTCTCTTCCTGGCATTTTTTTTTATAGACCCAACGTTGAAAAAAGTCTCCCGGGTCCCATCAAATTTCGATGTCAGATTTGGTGTCCTTGCGGTATTTTTGCTTATTAATGCTATCGCTCAAAAACAGGCTATGGTCCTATTTGGCCCGCTATTCCTGGCGTTCGTCTACCTGTGTTTCAAGGACCACCGGCCTTTTTCCGCCTCACGCACCCTAGCGATCATCTTCAAGGGGCTCCTGATCGCCGGCTATGTTCTTTCCTTTGTTTTCTTCTTCAAACTAAAGAAAACAGACGGGATCGAAGCGTCATTATTTTTCGTCCTCTGGAATGCCGTGGCCGCGCTTTTCACGATCTTTTTTCTTAAATTTTGGAACAAGGGCGTTATGGCGGACCTCATGAAGCTCTTTCTCGCGGTTTGGTCGATCTCGGCGCTCGTGATCGTTCTGGATTACACCGATTTTTTTTATAAGTTCTATCGATTCATCGGATTCGGAAATTATGTAAAACCATTTGGGATCGTGCTGTCCCATTCGCTGGGGGGGCACCGGAACTGTTTGGAGGGTTCGTTCATCACATGTGACTGGCGGTATTTTTTCGGCGTACTGGCTGTCAAAACACCTCTACTGATACTGGGCCTCTCGATCCTCGGCTTCGTCCTGCTTTTGCGTTCCAAGATCTCCCTGCTGATCAAGTTGATCCTGATCACCCCCATCGTTGCCTTCTTCGGGGCGTCGATCCTGAATAAGATCAACATCGGCCTGCGCCTCATTCTCCCTATTTTCCCTTTTCTGTTCCTGCTGGGAGGATTTTCGGGCGCTGTTATTGTGAACATGAAACGCGGATCTTTAAAAGCCGTTCTAGTGGGGGGGCTTTCGGTCCTCCTCGTGCTCTTCGCAGCCAGGACACTTCGAACCGGGCCCGATCACCTTGCATACTTCAATGAGGTGATCGGAAGGGCAGAGCAAGGGGCGCAACTCATCCCGGTCAACTGGGGCCAGGACAACAAAAACTTTGCCGAATTCGTTCTTGCGCGCAAAATACCTTCCATTAAGATCGTCAGCGAAGCTTCCAATCCCGATATCTATGATTATTACAAGATCCCGTGGCATTGGATGCAAGAAGCTGATTTTTCGAAACCCGAGCCCGGTTTTTATGCATTGGGGATCGGCGTTTACGTTGCCCAACAGAAAAACCCCGAGTCCTGGTTCAAGGGGCGCCGGCCGGATTTTCTCATTGGCAAAACGATGTATATCTTTGAAGTGCCACCCGGAAAATAATTTATGATGACGATCTGCAAAACCCGGATCGTGGTTCTGAACTATAACGGGGAACAGATGCTGGCGAAGTGCCTGCCCAGTATCGATGAGGCGGTGCGCTTTGCCAAAACGCCCACCGCGATCACAATCCTAGATAATCTGAGTACGGATAAAAGCGAGGAATACGTCCGGAAAAATTATCCCGGGATAGAATTCGTGAAGGCGCCGGAAAACCTTGTGCTTTGCTCTTACAATGAATACCTAAAGACGATCTCCGAGCCCATCGCGATCCTGCTCAATAACGACATCCGGGTCGACAAAGATTTTATTGATCCATTGGTCGCCAAATTCGGCGAAAATTCACAGACTTTTCTCGTTGCTCCGCGGGTCATGAGCTTTGACGGGAAGACGATCGAAGCGGTCGATACCCGGGCGGGAATGAAATTGGGGATGTTCGGGGCCAGCGCCCGGTATCCCGGTTATGAAGCCCATGCCATGGTTCCGTCCACGACCTTTGCTTCAGGATTTGGCGCGTTCTCGCGTGAAAAGTTCCTGGAACTCGGAGGTTATGATCCCAGGTACTTACCCGGGATCATGGAGGATGCGGATCTGTGTCTTCAAGCGCAACGCGTGGGGTATCGCTTGTATTACGAACCCCAAAGCGTGGTTTTCCATATGGGGCAGGCGAGCTTCAAGAAAGCGTTTTCGGATCTTAAACGCGAGACGCTTGCGTACCGGAACACGTTCCTTTTTATGTGGAAAAATTTTCACGGATTCCGTTTCTGGGCCGAGCATCTTTTTTTTCTGCCGTTCCGGATGATCTGGACTCTTTTCAAAGGTCGATGGGGTTTTTTGATGGGATTTCTTGAGGCGCTGAAACGCACTTTTTTCGGCCGTCATTCTGATCCCGCCAACGGCGGGAGAAGAATCTCCAACGGGATCCTTCGTACTTGCCTACCACCGAATTTTGAAAATGGCAAGTACAGCACTGGATTTCAATATAAAAAATCGATGAGATCCAGGCGCCATAATACGGCTCAGGATGACGCAAAGGCGCACCCATGACACTTTCCGCGATCGTCCTAACAAAAAATGAAGAACGGAATATTGAAGGGTGTCTTTCAAGTCTTTCCTGGGCGGATGAGATGCTGGTTGTCGATTCCGGGAGTACGGATCTCACGGCGGCTCTCGCGGAAAAACATGGCGCCAGAGTCGTTACGCATCCATTCACGAATTTCTCGTCCCAGCGCAATTTCGCGATGTCTCAGGCGCAGGGGGACTGGGTGCTCTTTATCGACGCGGATGAGCGGGTGACGCCGGAATTGGCGGAAGAGATAAAAAAAACGCTGCGAGATTCTATGCCCTCACTCAACCCCTCTCCTGTGGGGAGAGGGCAGGGTGAGGGGTATGTCTACGCCATTCCTCGCCACAACTATTTTTTCGGGAAAAGAATCCGCTTCGGCGATGCGCGGGAGGATGCTCCTGTCCGTCTTTTTCCCAAGCAACATGTTACGTGGACACAGCCGGTCCATGAAATGATCGTGACCGACCTCCCGGTCCGGAAACTTAAAAGTCCTCTGCTCCATTCCAGCACGCGCGATCTTGCGCATTATCAACAAAAAGTTCGAGGCTATGTGCCGTTGGAACTTGAAACCATGAAAGCAAAGGGCGTGCGGCCGAGCTTGTTGAAAGCGATCTTTCTGCCGCCTGCGAAATTCTTTCAGTTGTATTTTTTAAAGGACGGTGTTTGGGATGGTGTCGCGGGGTTTCAATATGCTATCCTCTCCTCCTATTACACGTTCGAAAAACATTGGCGGTACTGGAATAAACGGTAACGGGCAGAATTACCTATGACAACCCCCGAGGTTGAATTCAACCTCGGGGGTTGAACAGGCACACAAACATGATAAACATTCGAAATCTTGATCTCAGGTCTTATGCGGTCTTCAGCCTGCTCATCCTGTGGGCATCTCTGACGTTTTCCATCGCCCTGACAGAGATCTCGTTTGTCTTCGCCTTGATCTTCTGGATTGGTTGGCATATGCTGGCTAAAAATAGAACCAAAATCGCCTCATCAACCCCCGAGGTTGAATGTGCAAGCCGCCAGATCAAACCTCGGGGGTTGGCTACGGTGGATTGGGCATTCTGGACGCCTCTTGCGCTTTTTTTTATACTTGTGCTGGTATCCTATTTTACTTCCGAATATCCCAAGCAAAGCTTCCGGGGTTTGCTCAAGATCGCAAAGCCGCTTCTTGTCTTTATCATGGCGATCGATCTCTTCGGGGACACAAGATCTCAAAACCGGTTTGAGGGCATTTTTTTAGCGACATTTCTTTTGGTGACGATCGATTGCTCGATCCAGTATGCCTTCGGGAAGGACATTCTCCGGGGTTTTGCCGCAGAGCAGTCCGCGGCCGGGATACGCCTTATCGGTCCTTTTGGCAATTTCGCGAAAATGGCGACCTACCTCGTCCTTGTGATCCCTGTTTTTGCAATGCGCTTCTGGAATGATTTCACGCAGCCGGGACTGCGTAAGAAGTCTTTTTTATATTTAGCTCTGGCCCTCGCCGGCTTCGTGCTCCTCTATCTGACCCGCTGCCGTGGCCCTGTGGTGGCTCTGGTTCTCACCCTGGGAATTCTTTTTATTTATAAACGCTGGTTCAAGGTGCTGGGGATCGCTTTATTGCTGTGTCTCGTTTTGTTGGCGATCGCGCCCCGCGGAGTCATTATCCATCAAGATGCGCAGGGAAAAGAGCAATCCATTGTGGAGCGGTTTGAGCTTTGGAAGCGCGCGCTGGACGTGATCGAGGCGAAGCCCTGGACCGGTACGGGGATCAACACTTACAGTGTCGCTCATGCGAAGTATGACAAAGCGCAGAATTGGCGTGTTCGCAACTATTACGCGCACAACGGTTATCTCCAGCTCGCGGCGGAGATAGGAATTCCGGGGGTTTTCTTTTTCCTGCTGTTTCTCTTTATGTTTTTCCGGAAGGTTTTGAAATCTCTGGGGCCTATCCGCGGCTCTCCCGAGGAAACTACGCGGTTGGGTCTTTTGACAGCGCTCTTGGCCTTTTTGATCTATGCCACCGGCGATAACAATCTCCAGAGCCCGCCCTCCCTGATGATGTTCTGGTATCTGGCGGGGATCCTGGTGGCGAGGCAAAACGATCAGGAGACACTTGCATGCTTGAGCTAACGATCACGATGATCTTTGCGATCATCGTGATCGCGTTTTTCTGTGAATATATGGATTCTACGCTCGGGATGGGCTACGGGACGACGATGACCCCTGTGCTCATGTTGTTTGGCTTCAGTCCCTTACAGATCGTCCCTTGCGTATTGCTTTCGGAATTGATCACGGGCGTGCTTTCCGGGACACTGCATCACCGGGAGGGGAATGTGAATTTTCACTTCAAGGTACTCAATTTTCAGAGGATCAAAGACAGCCTCAAGCTCCCTGAGCCGGTCAATCCCGACTACCACACCTACGGGATCCAGGTCTCCAAACACCTGAAGGTCGTTCTGCTGCTTTTAGCCGCTACGATCCTCGGGTCGAGCAGTGCTGTCTTTACGGCAAGGGTCCTTCCCAAGCAATGGACATCCCTTTATATCAGCGTGATGGTGATCGCCATGGGGGTTCTGATCCTGGCTTGTTTCAACCGGCAATTCAAATACTCCTGGAAGAAGATCATGGGCCTCGGGTTGCTCGCGTCCTTCAACAAGGGGCTTACCGGCGGGGGCTATGGCCCGCTCGTGGTCAGCGGACAAATGCTTTCGGGTGTGGAAGGGAAAAACGCCATCGGCATCACTTCCTTGGCCGAGGGCATCACCTGCGCGCTGGGTGTAACGATCTATTTTTTTACCGCCAAAGACGGCATTGATTGGCGACTAGCTCCGATCATCATTGCCGGAGCGGTCTGTTCGGTTCCTTTTTCGGTGAAGAGCGTCAAGATCATGAACCCTCGACTTCTAAAGATCCTTATCGCGGTTTTGACGATCATCTTGGGAGTTGTTACGCTTTTAAAAACGTTGAAAAGCTTTTAACCTAGCAATGTGAGCGTCACAAAAGACCATGCGAAGTTACCGTCTTAGTAATCTTAGTTTGCTGGAAGCTGAAAGCATCCACATCATCCGTGAGGTTGCCGCGTCTTTTGAGCGTCCCGTCATGCTTTATTCGGTGGGGAAAGATTCGTCCGTCATGATCCGTCTCGCCCAGAAAGCCTTTCATCCCGGCAAGATCCCTTTTCCGCTTCTCCACGTCGATACCACGATGAAGTTCAAGGAAATGTACACGTTCCGCGATCGATTCGTTAAAGAGATCGGCGCGGATCTCCGGGTCTACACGTTCCGTGAAGCCCTCGAAAAAGGAACGGACCCCTGGAAGCTTGGCACGGTGAAATGTTGCGCGCTTTTGAAGACCCAGGCGCTTCTCAATGCGCTCAAAGAGGGCGGCTATGACGCCGCATTCGGTGGGGCCCGGCGCGACGAGGAGAAGTCCCGGGCCAAGGAGCGGATCTTCTCCTTCCGCGATGAATTCGGACAGTGGAACCCCAAGAACCAGCGCCCCGAATTGTGGGGGCTTTATAACACGCTCGTCAATAAAGGCGAAAGCATCCGCGTTTTCCCGCTTTCGAATTGGACGGAGCTGGATGTCTGGCAATATATCCATCAGGAAAAGATCCCCGTGGTCCCCATGTATTTCGCCAAGGAAAGGGAAATGATCGTCCGGGAGGGGCAGCTGATCCCCCTTGACGGTCCCGTTCCATTACAAAAAGGCGAGAAGCCGGAAAAGGTCATGTGCCGGTTCCGGACCCTGGGCTGCTATCCCTGCACCGGAGCGGTGCGGTCCCAAGCCACGACCGTTCCCGAGATCCTTTCAGAGATCATGACGGTCAAGAACTCCGAACGCGTTACCCGCCTGATCGATCATGACCAGGATTCCTCGATGGAGCAGAAAAAAAGGGAAGGGTATTTTTAAATGAGCGCCATCACGTCGGGAGTGGAAACGATCCTGCAGCGAAGCCTGGAAGCGGATCTTCTGCGCGTTTCAACCGCGGGAAGCGTGGACGACGGGAAATCCACGCTGATCGGGCGCCTGCTCTATGAAGCGAACGGACTTTACGAGGACCAGCTCGCGACGGTCCGCAAAGACTCCGACCGGTTCAAACGCGAGGTATTGGACTTGTCGTTCGTGATGGACGGGCTCAAGGCCGAACGCGAGCAGGGGATCACCATCGATGTGGCTTACCGTTATTTTTCAACACCCCGGCGGCATTTCATTATCGCCGATACCCCCGGGCATGAACAGTACACCCGCAATATGGCGACGGGAGCTTCGACGGCCGACCTTGCGATCATTTTGATCGATGCCCGGCAGGGAGTTCTCATCCAATCCAAGCGCCATGCCTTTATTGCCTCTCTTCTCGGGATCAAACACATGGTCGTTGCCGTCAACAAGATGGACCTTGTGGACCATTCCGAAGATGTCTTCCGACGGATCGTGCAGGACTTCGAGAATTTCTCGGAGAAACTTCAGGTGCCCGACATCGTCTATATCCCGATCAGCGCCTTGAATGGGGATAATGTGGTTACGAAAAGCGACCGGATGCCGTGGTATGAGGGCCCGCCGCTTTTGAGCCATCTCGAGAGTGTCCACATTCTGAGTGACCGTAATTTGATCGACCTTCGCTTTCCCGTCCAATATGTCCTCAGGCCCAACCGGGATTTCCGCGGCTATTCGGGCCGTCTCGCGTCGGGGGTGATCCGCAAGGGAGACGAGATCCTCGTCCTCCCGTCCCAGAGAAAAACACGGATCCGTTCTGTCTTGGGCTATGAAGGGGAGGTCCCTTTTGCCTTCGCACCGCAATCGATCACCGTGACACTGGAAGATGAGATCGATATTACGCGGGGGGACATGCTCGTTCATCCTGGGAACCTGCCGCAGATCCGCCGTGAGATCGAAGCGATCCTTGTCTGGATGGACCAGACGCCGCTCGAGCCGGGGAAGGTCTATTGGATCAAACATACGACGCAGCTTTTCAAGTGCTCGGTCACGCATCTCCAGTTCCGCATCGATCCCAACACTTTGAGCCGCCAGGACGCCGCGACGCTCAACTTAAACGAGATCGGCCGGGTAACAGTTCAGTGTTTTCGTTCTAGAACGAAAACACTGAACTGTTACCCGGCCGATCTCGTTTAAGTTGAGCGTCGCGGCGTCCTGGCGGCTCAAAGTGTTGGGATCGATGCGGAACTGGAGATGCGTGACCGAGCACTTGAAAAGCTGCGTCGTATGTTTGATCCAATAGACCTTCCCCGGCTCGAGCGGCGTCTGGTCCATCCAGACAAGGATCGCTTCGATCTCACGGCGGATCTGCGGCAGGTTCCCAGGATGAACGAGCATGTCCCCCCGCGTAATATCGATCTCATCTTCCAGTGTCACGGTGATCGATTGCGGTGCGAAGGCAAAAGGGACCTCCCCTTCATAGCCCAAGACAGAACGGATCCGTGTTTTTCTCTGGGACGGGAGGACGAGGATCTCGTCTCCCTTGCGGATCACCCCCGACGCGAGACGGCCCGAATAGCCGCGGAAATCCCGGTTGGGCCTGAGGACATATTGGACGGGAAAGCGAAGGTCGATCAAATTACGGTCACTCAGAATGTGGACACTCTCGAGATGGCTCAAAAGCGGCGGGCCCTCATACCACGGCATCCGGTCGCTTTTCGTAACCACATTATCCCCATTCAAGGCGCTGATCGGGATATAGACGATGTCGGGCACCTGAAGTTTCTCCGAGAAATTCTCGAAGTCCTGCACGATCCGTCGGAAGACATCTTCGGAATGGTCCACAAGGTCCATCTTGTTGACGGCAACGACCATGTGTTTGATCCCGAGAAGAGAGGCAATAAAGGCATGGCGCTTGGATTGGATGAGAACTCCCTGCCGGGCATCGATCAAAATGATCGCAAGGTCGGCCGTCGAAGCTCCCGTCGCCATATTGCGGGTGTACTGTTCATGCCCGGGGGTATCGGCGATAATGAAATGCCGCCGGGGTGTTGAAAAATAACGGTAAGCCACATCGATGGTGATCCCCTGCTCGCGTTCGGCCTTGAGCCCGTCCATCACGAACGACAAGTCCAATACCTCGCGTTTGAACCGGTCGGAGTCTTTGCGGACCGTCGCGAGCTGGTCCTCGTAAAGTCCGTTCGCTTCATAGAGCAGGCGCCCGATCAGCGTGGATTTCCCGTCGTCCACGCTTCCCGCGGTTGAAACGCGCAGAAGATCCGCTTCCAGGCTTCGCTGCAGGATCGTTTCCACTCCCGACGTGATGGCGCTCATTTAAAAATACCCTTCCCTTTTTTTCTGCTCCATCGAGGAATCCTGGTCATGATCGATCAGGCGGGTAACGCGTTCGGAGTTCTTGACCGTCATGATCTCTGAAAGGATCTCGGGAACGGTCGTGGCTTGGGACCGCACCGCTCCGGTGCAGGGATAGCAGCCCAGGGTCCGGAACCGGCACATGACCTTTTCCGGCTTCTCGCCTTTTTGTAATGGAACGGGACCGTCAAGGGGGATCAGCTGCCCCTCCCGGACGATCATTTCCCTTTCCTTGGCGAAATACATGGGGACCACGGGGATCTTTTCCTGATGGATATATTGCCAGACATCCAGCTCCGTCCAATTCGAAAGCGGGAAAACGCGGATGCTTTCGCCTTTATTGACGAGCGTGTTATAAAGCCCCCACAATTCGGGGCGCTGGTTCTTGGGGTTCCACTGTCCGAATTCATCGCGGAAGGAGAAGATCCGCTCCTTGGCCCGGGACTTCTCCTCGTCGCGCCGGGCCCCACCGAATGCGGCGTCATAGCCGCCCTCTTTGAGCGCATTGAGAAGCGCCTGGGTCTTCAAAAGCGCGCAACATTTCACCGTGCCAAGCTTCCAGGGGTCCGTTCCTTTTTCGAGGGCTTCACGGAACGTGTAGACCCGGAGATCCGCGCCGATCTCTTTAACGAATCGATCGCGGAACGTGTACATTTCCTTGAACTTCATCGTGGTATCGACGTGGAGAAGCGGAAAAGGGATCTTGCCGGGATGAAAGGCTTTCTGGGCGAGACGGATCATGACGGACGAATCTTTCCCCACCGAATAAAGCATGACGGGACGCTCAAAAGACGCGGCAACCTCACGGATGATGTGGATGCTTTCAGCTTCCAGCAAACTAAGATTACTAAGACGGTAACTTCGCATGGTCTTTTGTGACGCTCACATTGCTAGGTTAAAAGCTTTTCAACGTTTTTAAAAGCGTAACAACTCCCAAGATGATCGTCAAAACCGCGATAAGGATCTTTAGAAGTCGAGGGTTCATGATCTTGACGCTCTTCACCGAAAAAGGAACCGAACAGACCGCTCCGGCAATGATGATCGGAGCTAGTCGCCAATCAATGCCGTCTTTGGCGGTAAAAAAATAGATCGTTACACCCAGCGCGCAGGTGATGCCCTCGGCCAAGGAAGTGATGCCGATGGCGTTTTTCCCTTCCACACCCGAAAGCATTTGTCCGCTGACCACGAGCGGGCCATAGCCCCCGCCGGTAAGCCCCTTGTTGAAGGACGCGAGCAACCCGAGGCCCATGATCTTCTTCCAGGAGTATTTGAATTGCCGGTTGAAACAAGCCAGGATCAGAACCCCCATGGCGATCACCATCACGCTGATATAAAGGGATGTCCATTGCTTGGGAAGGACCCTTGCCGTAAAGACAGCACTGCTCGACCCGAGGATCGTAGCGGCTAAAAGCAGCAGAACGACCTTCAGGTGTTTGGAGACCTGGATCCCGTAGGTGTGGTAGTCGGGATTGACCGGCTCAGGGAGCTTGAGGCTGTCTTTGATCCTCTGAAAATTGAGTACCTTGAAGTGAAAATTCACATTCCCCTCCCGGTGATGCAGTGTCCCGGAAAGCACGCCCGTGATCAATTCCGAAAGCAATACGCAAGGGACGATCTGTAAGGGACTGAAGCCAAACAACATGAGCACAGGGGTCATCGTCGTCCCGTAGCCCATCCCGAGCGTAGAATCCATATATTCACAGAAAAACGCGATCACGATGATCGCAAAGATCATCGTGATCGTTAGCTCAAGCATGCAAGTGTCTCCTGATCGTTTTGCCTCGCCACCAGGATCCCCGCCAGATACCAGAACATCATCAGGGAGGGCGGGCTCTGGAGATTGTTATCGCCGGTGGCATAGATCAAAAAGGCCAAGAGCGCTGTCAAAAGACCCAACCGCGTAGTTTCCTCGGGAGAGCCGCGGATAGGCCCCAGAGATTTCAAAACCTTCCGGAAAAACATAAAGAGAAACAGCAGGAAAAAGAAAACCCCCGGAATTCCTATCTCCGCCGCGAGCTGGAGATAACCGTTGTGCGCGTAATAGTTGCGAACACGCCAATTCTGCGCTTTGTCATACTTCGCATGAGCGACACTGTAAGTGTTGATCCCCGTACCGGTCCAGGGCTTCGCCTCGATCACGTCCAGCGCGCGCTTCCAAAGCTCAAACCGCTCCACAATGGATTGCTCTTTTCCCTGCGCATCTTGATGGATAATGACTCCGCGGGGCGCGATCGCCAACAAAACGAGACACAGCAATAAAGCGATCCCCAGCACCTTGAACCAGCGTTTATAAATAAAAAGAATTCCCAGGGTGAGAACCAGAGCCACCACAGGGCCACGGCAGCGGGTCAGATAGAGGAGCACGAAGCCGGCGAGGGCCAGAGCTAAATATAAAAAAGACTTCTTACGCAGTCCCGGCTGCGTGAAATCATTCCAGAAGCGCATTGCAAAAACAGGGATCACAAGGACGAGGTAGGTCGCCATTTTCGCGAAATTGCCAAAAGGACCGATAAGGCGTATCCCGGCCGCGGACTGCTCTGCGGCAAAACCCCGGAGAATGTCCTTCCCGAAGGCATACTGGATCGAGCAATCGATCGTCACCAAAAGAAATGTCGCTAAAAAAATGCCCTCAAACCGGTTTTGAGATCTTGTGTCCCCGAAGAGATCGATCGCCATGATAAAGACAAGAAGCGGCTTTGCGATCTTGAGCAAACCCCGGAAGCTTTGCTTGGGATATTCGGAAGTAAAATAGGATACCAGCACAAGTATAAAAAAAAGCGCAAGAGGCGTCCAGAATGCCCAATCCACCGTAGCCAACCCCCGAGGTTTGATCTGGCGGCTTGCACATTCAACCTCGGGGGTTGATGAGGCGATTTTGGTTCTATTTTTAGCCAGCATATGCCAACCAATCCAGAAGATCAAGGCGAAGACAAACGAGATCTCTGTCAGGGCGATGGAAAACGTCAGAGATGCCCACAGGATGAGCAGGCTGAAGACCGCATAAGACCTGAGATCAAGATTTCGAATGTTTATCATGTTTGTGTGCCTGTTCAACCCCCGAGGTTGAATTCAACCTCGGGGGTTGTCATAGGTAATTCTGCCCGTTACCGTTTATTCCAGTACCGCCAATGTTTTTCGAACGTGTAATAGGAGGAGAGGATAGCATATTGAAACCCCGCGACACCATCCCAAACACCGTCCTTTAAAAAATACAACTGAAAGAATTTCGCAGGCGGCAGAAAGATCGCTTTCAACAAGCTCGGCCGCACGCCCTTTGCTTTCATGGTTTCAAGTTCCAACGGCACATAGCCTCGAACTTTTTGTTGATAATGCGCAAGATCGCGCGTGCTGGAATGGAGCAGAGGACTTTTAAGTTTCCGGACCGGGAGGTCGGTCACGATCATTTCATGGACCGGCTGTGTCCACGTAACATGTTGCTTGGGAAAAAGACGGACAGGAGCATCCTCCCGCGCATCGCCGAAGCGGATTCTTTTCCCGAAAAAATAGTTGTGGCGAGGAATGGCGTAGACATACCCCTCACCCTGCCCTCTCCCCACAGGAGAGGGGTTGAGTGAGGGCATAGAATCTCGCAGCGTTTTTTTTATCTCTTCCGCCAATTCCGGCGTCACCCGCTCATCCGCGTCGATAAAGAGCACCCAGTCCCCCTGCGCCTGAGACATCGCGAAATTGCGCTGGGACGAGAAATTCGTGAATGGATGCGTAACGACTCTGGCGCCATGTTTTTCCGCGAGAGCCGCCGTGAGATCCGTACTCCCGGAATCGACAACCAGCATCTCATCCGCCCAGGAAAGACTTGAAAGACACCCTTCAATATTCCGTTCTTCATTTTTTGTTAGGACGATCGCGGAAAGTGTCATGGGTGCGCCTTTGCGTCATCCTGAGCCGTATTATGGCGCCTGGATCTCATCGATTTTTTATATTGAAATCCAGTGCTGTACTTGCCATTTTCAAAATTCGGTGGTAGGCAAGTACGAAGGATCCCGTTGGAGATTCTTCTCCCGCCGTTGGCGGGATCAGAATGACGGCCGAAAAAAGTGCGTTTCAGCGCCTCAAGAAATCCCATCAAAAAACCCCATCGACCTTTGAAAAGAGTCCAGATCATCCGGAACGGCAGAAAAAAAAGATGCTCGGCCCAGAAACGGAATCCGTGAAAATTTTTCCACATAAAAAGGAACGTGTTCCGGTACGCAAGCGTCTCGCGTTTAAGATCCGAAAACGCTTTCTTGAAGCTCGCCTGCCCCATATGGAAAACCACGCTTTGGGGTTCGTAATACAAGCGATACCCCACGCGTTGCGCTTGAAGACACAGATCCGCATCCTCCATGATCCCGGGTAAGTACCTGGGATCATAACCTCCGAGTTCCAGGAACTTTTCACGCGAGAACGCGCCAAATCCTGAAGCAAAGGTCGTGGACGGAACCATGGCATGGGCTTCATAACCGGGATACCGGGCGCTGGCCCCGAACATCCCCAATTTCATTCCCGCCCGGGTATCGACCGCTTCGATCGTCTTCCCGTCAAAGCTCATGACCCGCGGAGCAACGAGAAAAGTCTGTGAATTTTCGCCGAATTTGGCGACCAATGGATCAATAAAATCTTTGTCGACCCGGATGTCGTTATTGAGCAGGATCGCGATGGGCTCGGAGATCGTCTTTAGGTATTCATTGTAAGAGCAAAGCACAAGGTTTTCCGGCGCCTTCACGAATTCTATCCCGGGATAATTTTTCCGGACGTATTCCTCGCTTTTATCCGTACTCAGATTATCTAGGATTGTGATCGCGGTGGGCGTTTTGGCAAAGCGCACCGCCTCATCGATACTGGGCAGGCACTTCGCCAGCATCTGTTCCCCGTTATAGTTCAGAACCACGATCCGGGTTTTGCAGATCGTCATCATAAATTATTTTCCGGGTGGCACTTCAAAGATATACATCGTTTTGCCAATGAGAAAATCCGGCCGGCGCCCCTTGAACCAGGACTCGGGGTTTTTCTGTTGGGCAACGTAAACGCCGATCCCCAATGCATAAAAACCGGGCTCGGGTTTCGAAAAATCAGCTTCTTGCATCCAATGCCACGGGATCTTGTAATAATCATAGATATCGGGATTGGAAGCTTCGCTGACGATCTTAATGGAAGGTATTTTGCGCGCAAGAACGAATTCGGCAAAGTTTTTGTTGTCCTGGCCCCAGTTGACCGGGATGAGTTGCGCCCCTTGCTCTGCCCTTCCGATCACCTCATTGAAGTATGCAAGGTGATCGGGCCCGGTTCGAAGTGTCCTGGCTGCGAAGAGCACGAGGAGGACCGAAAGCCCCCCCACTAGAACGGCTTTTAAAGATCCGCGTTTCATGTTCACAATAACAGCGCCCGAAAATCCTCCCAGCAGGAACAGAAAAGGGAAAATAGGGAGAATGAGGCGCAGGCCGATGTTGATCTTATTCAGGATCGACGCCCCGAAGAAGGCAACGATGGGGGTGATCAGGATCAACTTGATCAGCAGGGAGATCTTGGAACGCAAAAGCAGGACGAAGCCGAGGATCGAGAGGCCCAGTATCAGTAGAGGTGTTTTGACAGCCAGTACGCCGAAAAAATACCGCCAGTCACATGTGATGAACGAACCCTCCAAACAGTTCCGGTGCCCCCCCAGCGAATGGGACAGCACGATCCCAAATGGTTTTACATAATTTCCGAATCCGATGAATCGATAGAACTTATAAAAAAAATCGGTGTAATCCAGAACGATCACGAGCGCCGAGATCGACCAAACCGCGAGAAAGAGCTTCATGAGGTCCGCCATAACGCCCTTGTTCCAAAATTTAAGAAAAAAGATCGTGAAAAGCGCGGCCACGGCATTCCAGAGGACGAAAAATAATGACGCTTCGATCCCGTCTGTTTTCTTTAGTTTGAAGAAGAAAACAAAGGAAAGAACATAGCCGGCGATCAGGAGCCCCTTGAAGATGATCGCTAGGGTGCGTGAGGCGGAAAAAGGCCGGTGGTCCTTGAAACACAGGTAGACGAACGCCAGGAATAGCGGGCCAAATAGGACCATAGCCTGTTTTTGAGCGATAGCATTAATAAGCAAAAATACCGCAAGGACACCAAATCTGACATCGAAATTTGATGGGACCCGGGAGACTTTTTTCAACGTTGGGTCTATAAAAAAAAATGCCAGGAAGAGAAGTGTCACGATCGGGAATAGGATCAGCCCGCTGATCTTGGATACAAAAGCCATCCCACACAGGACCCCCAGCAGGATGCTGTGTCTGAGATCGGGATGATCAAAGAATTTCTTCAGAGCGACGATCGAAAAAAAATAAAAAGCCGTGAACCCCATATCGGTCATAAAAAGGCT
>CAZPCF010000021.1:1619-15446 GCA_964585045.1 uncultured bacterium | reverse complement strand
AAGAAACACTCCTAAATGTCGTAAATGCCCGCTCAAAGATCACACAAATGGGGGGCTTTCCCTCGGTGATCAATGATCCCGAGCAGCTCGCAAAATTCCAGGAAGCCCAGACCGGTTTGACTTCAGCCCTGAGCCGCCTTCTTGTGGTCGTGGAAAAATATCCGGATCTCAAGGCCAGTCAGAACTTCCTCGCGCTTCAGACTCAGCTGGAAGGCACCGAAAATCGGATTACAGTCGAACGTAAGCGTTTCAACGAAGCGGCTCAGGATTTCAACGCCTTCCGCCGTCGTTTCCCGAATATGATCGTGGCCAACGTTATGTTCTTTAAGAACAAAGCCTATTTCCAGGCCGATCTATACGCCAAGACCGCTCCTCAGGTTAAGTTCTAAACAGCGATGGGAAAAAAGGGACGAGCTGCTTTTCTCGAAAAAGTAGCCCGTCTCTTTTTTTTTATTTCTTTATTTTCCCTCGGCCTTCCCGCTCTTTCCGCTCTTGAAGTTCCCCAGCATGCGGACGGTTATGTGACCGACCGCGCGGGGCTTTTGTCCGTCTCTGCGAAGGCAGATCTTGAAACAATTCTCCGTGTCTTCGAAGAAAAAACCTCGAACCAGGTCGTGGTTGCTACTTTTCCGTCCCTGGAGGGAGACTCGCTCGAAGATTTCTCTATGCGCCTTGCCGAGGCCTGGAAGGCGGGGCAAAAGGGTAAAAACAACGGCGTGATCTTTCTCATCTTCAAAAATGACCGGAAGATCCGCATCGAAGTCGGCTATGGCCTGGAGGGTGTCCTGCCGGATGCCTTGGCAGGGCAGATCATCAGTCAAGTTGTTGCGCCCTATTTTCGTAAGGGGGACTACTCAGCCGGGATCTTGGCCGGTACAGACGCGATCATGAAGGCTACGCAAGGCGAATTCAAGGGTGTGCCGCGGAAAAACAAGCCGGATGCCGCAGCAAAATTGATCGTTCTTTTCGGCGTCTTTTTTCTTTTCCATCTTTTTGCCCGGGCAAATTCAAGGCGCATCGGAGTACGACGGGGGAAAGGTGGTTTTTTTGTGCCGATGGGTGGAGGATCCCGGAGTCGCGGCGGGGGATTCGGCGGATTTTCGCGCGGTGGAGGCGGTTTTGGCGGCGGCGGAGCGAGTGGAGGCTGGTAAATGAGAATTTCTTATCCCATGTTCTTCTTCTCAAAAAAGGAAAAAGGGCAGATCCTTGCCGCGGTCCAGAAAGCGGAAAAGAACACCTCCGGGGAGATCCGGGTACATTTGGAATACCATGCCCGTGAGCCTGTCTATGGTCATGCCCAGAAGGTCTTTCAGCGGATCGGGATGACGAAAACCCCCCAGAGGAACGGCGTTCTGATCTTCCTTGCGACCGGGAACAAGAAGTTCGCGGTGCTGGGGGATGTCGGGATCAATGAAAAAGTTCCCGAAGGGTTCTGGAACGATGTGGTCCAGATCATGCAAGAGCACTTTAAACAGAACAGGTTCGCCGAGGGCATTTCTGAAGCAATTCTTCGTGTCGGAGAAAAACTGAAAGCTTATTTCCCTTATCAGTCAAAGGATAAGAACGAGCTTTCTGACGGTATTTCCTATTGATCGCTGCCGCGATCAGGACAG
Source organism: uncultured bacterium (assembly GCA_964585045.1). Taxonomy (GTDB): domain Bacteria; phylum Omnitrophota; class Omnitrophia; order Omnitrophales; family Aquincolibacteriaceae; genus Aquincolibacterium. The sequence continues at coordinate 13,833 of CAZPCF010000021.1, read as the reverse complement.
GAGACCCGAGACTAGAGGCAGGAGACCAAATGATGGAATAAAATTTTTGTCTCTAGTCTCTGGTCTAAAAGGAAATTTTTTTGAACGGGGTCATTTAAACCACCTACCACATACTACGTACGGATTTTTTAATGGACATCCACGATTCCTGGGAAAAAGCGCTTAAGGCCACCGAGATCATCCGACCGCGCGTCCAACCTCTCCAGACGTTTGAAGCGACACAGATCCCGTATGTTTTTTTGGCGGAATCCGTGGTCAATCATGGCGACACGGTGGTGCGCAAAGGAGAAGTGACGGTCGAAAAGCCCTCGATCATTTTACCGCCGCATCTGCCACAATTTGAAGGGTTCGAATTCGATAAGAAATTCTCCGGGGTTGAAGATTATCTGACGACCTTTCTGCTCGTGCGCGGGATCCGCTTCCCTTCCATGAAATATGAGAATAGAATAGCGTCTCTGGATGTCCGGGAGGAAAAACTTTCGAAAGCGGTGGAGTTTTTCTCCCACGAACTCCAGCGCCAGGAGAATGTTTCGACGGGGCTTGTGATCGGGCCGGAGGATTGCTGGCAGTTCTCGGTTCTGATCTTTATTTGCGGGCAGATCACACGCTCCGCGGAGGGGGATGTTCGGAATCTTTTCGACCGTTTCAAAGGATCCGGCCCTTCTTGAATTTTGCATTTGAACACGAGACAAGCTCTGCGTAAAGCTCGGCCTTGAATAGGTTGTAAAAACAAAAAGGATCTATGCGTACAGACTACTCGTCATTTCTAGATTCGGGGTGCGGGGAGATATGGAAAAAAATCGGCGTCAAAAGACGTGCGGGCGTGATCGCGCCGCTTTTCTCTCTTCACTCCGCAAAAAGCGTTGGCATAGGCGAGTTCCCGGACTTAAAACTGCTTGTTGATTGGTGTCAAAAGACGGGACTTTCGATCATCCAGTTACTCCCGCTCAATGATGTGGGCTTTGATTTCTGCCCGTACGATGCCCAGAGCAGCATCGCCCTGGACCCGATGTATCTTTCTCCGGTGAACCTTATCGGTTACAACATTCGGAAGTTCTCGGAGGATATCGACGCTCTTCGTCAAAAATTTCCGATCAACGGAACACGCATTAACTATGCCTTCAAAAAAGAAAAACTAGCGCTGCTTCGGAAAATCTTTGACGATCCTACGACTTCCAAAACCGAAACAAATTTTATAAATTTTTTCAGGACACATCGTCAGTGGCTCGTAAATTATTCGGCCTTTAAGGTCTTAAAGGAGAAATTCGCGAACAGCGGGTGGGCCGATTGGCCCGAAGAATTTAAAACAAAAAATGAGGGGGCGATCGAAAACCTTATCCGGGAGAACAGAGAGACTTTTTTTTTCCATCAGTGGCTCCAGTGGCAACTTTTCGAGCAGCTCTCGGATGTAAAGATTTACGCGGGCCAAAAAGGGATCTTGATGATGGGCGATATCCCGTTTCTTGTTTCCAGAGACAGCGTGGATGTTTGGGCGCACCAGAACTATTTCAAACTGGATTTTTCTTCGGGGGCGCCCCCCGACCTTTATTTTTCAAAAGGACAACGGTGGGGAATGCCCCCGTACAATTGGGATAATCTTGCGGCGGCGGACTATGACTGTCTTCGCCGGAAAATAGGATATGCTGAATATTTTTTCCATCTCTATCGTATCGATCATTTTGTGGGGCTCTTCCGCCTCTGGACCATCCCCCTCTCGGAGCCGGAGATTTTTGCGGGAAGGAACGGTCATTTCGATCCATCTGTTGAGGGCTTTTGGAGAGACCATGGAAAGCGGATCCTGGATGTGATGCTTCAAAGTTCGAACATGATGCCGTGCGCTGAAGATCTCGGAGTTGTTCCGGAATGTTCGTATGACGTTTTACAGGAATATGCGATCCCCGGTTCGGACGTCCAGCGATGGGCCCGGTATTGGGACAAAGATTGTCACTTTAAACGCGAGGGAATGTACCGGAAGAACTCCATAGCGATGCTTTCGACGCATGATACAAGTCCTTTTTGCGCCTGGTGGCAATATGAAGCCGGGACTGTGGATGCGTTGTTTTTTCAGAAAAAGTGCGAAGAGGTAGGCATTCTCTTTGAGCTGATCAAGGACAAGCTTTTCGACACGAAGCATTCTCAACATGGCCGGCTTCTGTGGAAAGAAGAGATTCATAGCGAAGAAAAGCTTCTGGCGATTCTTGGGCGGAGCCGTAATGAGGCGCGACATCTTGTGGATGCCTATAGGGCGGCCTATCCGGAACGTCTTTTTTATTGGGAATATCTGGGTTTGCCCGGGAACCCGGAAAAAAATGTCTCAGCGAAGTTTATGAAAAGAGCGCTTGAGAGTGCGGCCCAAGCAAATTCGATCTTTAGCCTCCAACTCCTCCAAGACTGGCTTTCCCTGGCCAATTTTAACGGAAGGGATTCCTGGGATTATCGGATCAATGTGCCGGGGACCGTGGGGGGGCACAATTGGTCCCTGCTAGCGCCTTGTTCCTTGGAAGCGCTCCAGAACCTTGCTATCAATCCGATCATTCGTGAGATCGTGACGGCTTCCCAGCGGTTTGTTGAAACCTAATAAGAAAAACCAGGTAGTGAGAATGGATTTTCATTCTCTTGCCACGCTGTCCTGTGAGAAGAAATGGATATTGCCCATGCTTATTTTGAAAGCATCCCATCTCCAGGGTCGCCAACGTTGCGGTCGTCGGAGTCGTTGCTGGAATGATGACCTGCGCTCGGCTCAACGGTCTATCTCCCAAGGCCATTTTCACTTTACCCCCCGGCACGTTTTTAGAGGTGCCACTATAGATTTCGGGGGAATAGCCGAAATATAGTGTGAAGCTTTTTAGTGCTAAAGTCCCCAGGCACATTGTCTTTGGGCGCGCTAAGATCAAGACGAGGAGATCCATGAGCTACTATCGCATGCTTGGATTCGAAAAAGAGCCGTTCTCGACAAGTCCGGATCCAGAATTCCTCTATTTGTCGCAAGGGCATCAAGCAACGCTCACGAATGTCCTGATCGAATTGCGTTTGCGGCGCGGGTTGTCCGTGGTGTTAGGGGATGTTGGTACCGGAAAGACCACGCTTTCCCGTAAGCTGATCCAATCACTCCGGGAGCGAGGAGATTTTATCGTCCATTATGTCCTGGATCCGTGTTTTGAGAACGAATACGAATTCCTTTACTCCTTGGTCCGGAACTTTTCCATTAATGTGGATCAATATACCGGCACTCGCATCGAGGGGAGTCGTCCAAGTGTGATGGACCTTAAAGAGGCGGTGGAGAAGTTCCTCTATGAGAAAACTGTTATCGGTAACAAAACCGTGGTGCTTATTGTGGACGAAGCGCAGAAGCTCACGGAAGCTTCTATGGAAATGTTGCGCGTGATCCTGAATTATGAAACGAACGATACAAAACTCTTGCAGCTGGTCCTTTTCGGCCAGTTAGAACTTCACTCCAAGATCATGAAGATCCCGAATTTTATGGACAGGATCAGTTTCAAATACACCTTAAACCCTTTGAGCTTGGACGAGACCCGGGAGATGATCCTGTTCCGCATCCGACAGGCGAATTATTGCTCGAACGTTCGGCTCTTCCAAGATGACGCTATTGAGATGATCCATAAGATCTCCCAGGGATATCCCCGAAAGATCACCATGCTTTGCCACCGGGCTTTAAAACAGCTTGTGATGAAACGAAAATGGATTGTTGACGAGGAGATCATCGGGGAGGTCGTTTCTGAGGAAATGCGTGCCGGATGGCTCAGTCAGATTCCTCATTAACGCCGGAAAAGAGGCTTCTTGATCTCATTGAGGAGCCGGGCGCTCATCAAAAAGATATTGCAGCCGGGGCTAAAAAAGTTCAGCAGGCAGCTCATTTTTCCGCCGGGGCGCTGAAGGAGCGATTTTTAAAAACATCGACCGGGATCTATGAGCAGTTTAAAACCTCTTTCGGCATAAAACAACTGAATCGGATATTGCGGTATCTGGCCGTCATTTTGGCGCTGGTGTTTTTTGGAGATCTTTTGATGGGAATGATGGATCTCAAGAAGGATGTTGCCGGATCGATCGAAACTTTTGAGTCCAAGATGCTTGAGCCTCCGCCGGTCAGTGAGGCGGCTAAAGAAGTTGAGCCGGTCGAAAGCTGGGATCTTGGAAAGATGTTCATGCCTTATAGCAAGCGCGCCGAAGAAGCCGAGAAGCTTGAAAAAGAACAATCTTCAAAGCTCGTTGAAATGACAAAAACCCTGAAACTGACCGGGATCTCATATAATCCAGCAGATCCGAAAAGGGTTTTTTGCATGATCGAGGACGTTCAGAAGGGGATCACGACATTTCTTCGAGAAGGAGATCCAATCGGGCTTTTTAGGGTCTCGAAGATTTTAGAAGACCATGTGATCCTTTCATTGGGTGAGGATAAGGTTGAAATTCGCTGAGATAAAAATGACCATGGAAAAACAAAGGAAGTTTTTTAAGCTCTGTAGGGCGTTGCTTGCCGTCACGATCGCGGTGAGCCTGCCTATGGCCCCGAGCGCTTTTCCTGAAGATAAAGAACCGCAATCCCTGGCCTTTGCCGCTAAAGCGCCCCAATCGGGTCTCGAGAAGATGATCTTTCTCGATCTCCGCGATATCAATGTTATCGATGTTTTTAAATTCATTGCAGTCCAGGGGGGGCTCAATATTGTGACGAGCCGGAACGTTCAGGGGCGTTCGACCCTGCTTTTAAAGAATGTGAAGATCAAGGATGCTTTGGATATCCTGGTCATTTCCAACCAGCTGGCTTATGAGATACGTAATGGCATTATTTACATCATGACCGAGGATGAGTACGCGCTGACGCACGGCAAAACGTTCAATGACAACAAGAAGATCTCGATCCGCACGCTCAAAGTCGCCAAGCCCAGCTACGTGCTCGCGACGTTACAATCCGTTCAGAGCGCGATCGGGAAAGTCATTATCGATGAGGACGCGGGGACCGTGGTGATGATCGACATTCCGGAGAAGTTGATGCAAATGAACAACATTATTGACCAAGTGGAGAACAATATTCCCACTCAAGTGATCAAGCTCCAATTCGCGAAAGCAGAGGATGTTGCCGCGCAGCTGAAGCCACAGATCGACGGAAAAGGGGTCGGGACGGTCGCGGCAGACACGAGATCAAATCAAATCATAATCAGTGCATATCCCGAACGGATGGACCAGGCCGTTGAGCTCGTCAAGGCGCTTGATCGACAGACCCGGGCCGTAATGGTCGAAACAAGGATCCTGCAGCTAACGCTTAACCCCAAATACAGTTGGGGGATCGACTGGCAAAAGGTGTTCCGGAGGCTCGACAATTCAAGCGTTGAAAGTTCATTTCCGATGGCCGCCACGACTTCCGCCCTTGGGAAGTATGGGAGGATCATGGTTGGGAATTTTTCGACGACTGAAATTGCGGCTGAGTTGCAGGCGGTCAAAGAGATCGAAGACACGAAATTGCTTGCGAACCCGCGGGTGATGATCCTGGACCGTGAGGAAGCGAAGATCAATATCGGAGACCGGATCCCGTATGTGGTCACCACATCGACGGGGACCGGGAACAATGTTTCCGTGAGCGAAGATATCCGGTTCATTGACATCGGTCTTGTGTTAGTGGTGACCCCTGTCATTAATGACAAAGGTTTTGTGACCATGAAGATCCGGCCGGAGATCTCGAGCCAGATCGGTGAACTGATCACCCCGACCAATAACGTGATCCCAAAAGTGAATACCACTTTCGTGGAATCGACCGTGATCATTCAGGACGGGAACTCCGTGATCCTGGGAGGGCTCATCCGGGATGAGCAAACCATAAAAAATCAGGGCCTTCCCTACTTGATGGATATACCGGTTCTGGGGCATATGTTTAAGGCGCGTAATGAAAGCTTCAAAAAAACGGAGATCGCGGTTATTATCACCCCGCGCATTGTGACCGGAGAAGAAGATTACCTCGACAAGCCGATCGCGATCAAAAACAGAAATCCCGCACCGAAATTAGTGCGAAATATTCCGGCGGATACGATCAGCATGCTGGGGACCGGGGCTTTTGATGTGGGCACGAAGCATCAGGGGGATGGCGCATATTCCCCGACGCTTATGGACGGATCGGCGGCTATGTTGCAAAAAATACCAGCCATTAAAAGGACACAGCAATGAACAGGACTTCTTCCAAAATAAACGCACAATTTTTGGGGCTGATAGTGCTGGTTATATTCCTGAGTTCCAACGCAGATACTGTTTTTGCGGCCAAGGAAAAAAAGAAAGAGCCGGTCGATACCGGCTCCGTGGTCCCGGAGGGACAGAATGTCGAGAAAATAATATACACGTTGAATGAGACCCTAAAAGAAAACCGTCGGGTTCGTCAGAACATGCGGGACCTTCAGGATTCTTTTGAGAAGCTCACCGCAGAGAGGGACGATCTTGCACTTCGGGTTCAACGGGGGCAGGGCGGTGTGGCCGCCAAGGAGCGTGAGATCAGTTCCAGGGCCGAAGAGTTGGAAGGCGAACTTGACGCCTCACGCAATGAGATCGAAAAATTAGAGAGTGGCAGTCTGGAGTTGGCGATCAAGCAGCAAGAGATCGAAGCGAAGAACCAGGAGCTGAAGGAAACCAACGAAAAGCTGAAAGGGCTCTTGAATCAGTCGGTGTTGGAGCCGGAACGCAGCCGGATCATCGATCTTTCGAAGAGGAATGAAGAGGCCGTAAAGAATTCGGTGGGCATGGTGGCCGGGGTGAATTCGGAAAACCTCAGCCTTAAGGATCAGCTGGTCGGGACCTGTTTTGATCTTGGCAATGTGTATTACGATCTTGGGCGCTACGAAGACGCAATCGCCCAATATAAAAAGGCCCTGCACCTGAATCCAAAATTAGCATGGGCGTATCATAATCTTGCCATCATTTACGACTATCACTTAGGGAAACAGAAAGAGGCAAGGACCTGCTATCAACAATATCTGAATCTTAAGCCGCCGAGCGAGGAAGCCAAAAAAATCCGGATGAGGCTCTGGGATCTGAATCAACTGTCCCGCATTGAACCGGATGAGCCGCTTAAAAAAGATTTTGAAAAAATGCAAAAAGCGCCCTAACAGGCTGAAATCATTGAGGTTGTAATTAATCTCAGCGCTGTCTTGAGCGAGGATCGAGACTGGCAACCGCCCATTTTAATCTGGTTAAAGAATTGAGTTTTGTTGGTAGTTTTGATCTGAGAATTCTTGCGGTTTTTACCCTCCCGTGTATTGAAGAAAATCTATCTATTTCCCCTACACCAAAGATAAATTCATGCTATAATTATTGTGTAACTTACTTGGCCAGTTGAGGTTAAGTAAAAATGCTCAGTAGCGCATCGGAGAACTTTAGAAAACCGCGCGCCATTCGCCCGTGGTGCGCAAAATTGAGATAGGGTCAGTTGATGCCTAGAGCTTTTTTAAGGCAGTTAAGTGTTTGGAGTCTCTTCTGCTGCAAGGAGTTAGGCAGGGGAAGAAATTGGAGGATATCCCTGGCCGTTGCCCTCCTTGTTCTCGTTTTTCCTTTTGCTGCTCTCGCGAATAATCCTCTCATTTCCGGGGTGGGCGTGGCTGATCAGGATGCCGGCGCCCATACCGCCAAAATCAGTTTCAATATTTCCTGGGACAATTCTTGGTACGACTCCATCAATCACGACGCTGTTTGGATCTTCGTCAAATATTCCACGGATTCCGGGTCCACCTGGCACCACGCAACGCTCAAGACTTCAGGGATCAATCCCCCCAATTTTGTTCGAGGCGCCGGGACTTCCATCGACATTATAGTGCCCGGCGATCTCAAGGGTTGTTTTATCCGACGTTCGGGCAATGGCACAGGGACTGTCTCCGTCGACGGCATCAAGCTAGTGTGGGATTACGGTGCGGACGGCGTGAGCGATGCTAATATGCGCGAGGCTTCGACGCGGGTCAAAGTTTTTGCGATCGAAATGGTTTATATCCCTCAGGGGGCGTTCAATGCCGGTTCCGGTGGAACAGAACGGAACAGTTTTACGGACGGGGTCTGGAGCAGCGGTGCGACGATCCCGTTCCGGGTCACTTCTGAGGGAGTTCTTACCATTGATACCGGCGAGGGGAACCTTTGGTCGAACGGTGGTTCGGGCGGGATCGGCGGCTCGGGAACGCTTCCGGCAGCATTTCCCAAAGGCTACGCAGCTTTTTATCTGATGAAATATGAGATCTCCGAAGGGCAATGGGTTGGTTTTTTTAATACGCTGACCGCGGCGCAAAAAGCCACGCGCGATATTACAGCGGCTTCGGGAAAAAATAGTGATGGCGTTGTGAACCGGAACACGATCTCCTGGACCTCCGGGAATGCAAGGGTGACGCGTCCGCCCCGCGCTTGCGGTTATCTTTCATGGATGGATCTTATGGCCTATGCGGACTGGGCCGGTTTGAGGCCCATGACGGAACTTGAATTTGAAAAATCATGCCGAGGAACGCTTTTTCCTGTGGCAGAAGAATATGCCTGGGGCAATACAAGTATCACGCCGCCCGCGTCTGGGGGGATCTCGGGTGCCGAGAATGGCGAGGAAACGATCACCACGAGCGGAGCGAATGCCTTATATGACAATGTCAATTTTACAGGCGTCGCGGAGGCGGGGACGGGCCCTCTCCGGGTGGGTATTTTTGCAACGGCTTCCTCAACAACACGCGGCGCGGCCGGGGCGGGTATTTACGGCAATATGGATCTTTCTGGAAATGTGTGGGAACGTGTCGTGACCGTGGGGAATTCAGCGGGTCGTGCGTTCAGCGGAACGCATGGAGATGGCGGATTGACCGCGGCCGGCGATGCCAATGAATCTTGGCCAGGATTGAGCGATGCGGTAGGGAGCGGTTTGAAAGGCGGAGGTTGGTCGACCACGAGCGTTGCACCTCTTGCAGTTTCAGACCGTGATCAGGCGGCCACGGCCGATACGGCTCGCGGAGCTGATTATGGCGGCCGTTGTGCGAGGACGGCGCCATGAGTTTTCTTTCCTTTTTCCATAAAAAAAATCCCGGTTACAAGAGTGTTAGCTGGTTTGTGACCGTTCTTTTCTTTTTGTGGACGACCGCAGGCTACGCCGCGATCTACACCGGCGGGGCTGGAGATGGTTCTTCTTATTCGGAAGGCAGCGTGTCGGTACCCACCCACCTTGTCTTTACAACCAGTCCGGGAAACCAAATCGTCGGAGAGACGTTTTCGGTACCTCCCGTTGTGGAGATCCGGGATGGGAATGATGAGTTGGTGACGGACGCCACGAATACGGTCACGCTGGCTCTTTCGAACAATCCCAATGGCGCTATGCTCAGCGGCACCATTTCCATGGATGCCGTCGCGGGTGTGGCGAATTTCTCTGGGAAGGGTTTGTTTATGGATAAAGCTGGAACCATGTATGCGTTGCAGGCGAGCGCTGCCGGTCTCACATCCGCCACCTCTGACGCTTTTGATGTTGCCGATCACCACACTTACGTGATGACTGCCTTGACTTATAGCGGAAGCGGAGATTCTTTTAACATCGTTAGCTGGTACGAGGATGACGTAAACCACGAGATTGTGAATCTGACGGGCGGTAGCGTCTCGTACTCGGGCCTGGGTACGAGTGGGGCGGGTACGGCTTCTTATTCCAACGGTGTATTTACGTCATCATGGACGCCTGACTCTCCGAATGCCTCTTACCTTGTTACAACCACAATCTCTTGGTACGGCTCGTATCCGTCAGGGGATCCGGCAGTAGACCATGAATGGCATGGCACTCATGTTCTCACCCCCTCGCAAGCGGGCGCGATGGCTGCGAATGTTGCTGCGATCGGGTTGGATGTTTCGGCGATCAAAACAAGTACGAGCTCGATGAATTGGGATGATATCGAAGCGATCAAAACCGCGGTCGGAGCCAACCAGTCAGAGACCGTGTACAAGAAGACGGGGGATATTTTGATCGCGGTCGCCAAAGCGAACTGGGATGACTTGAAGGTGATGTCGGAGGCCCGTGTTAACTGGGATGATATCGCAAATTTATCCACGAGAGGAATGAATTGGGAAGATGTCCGGACCCTCACAAGGGCTGGTATTCGCTGGTCGGAGATCATGTCATTCAGCACGGCCAACATTAACTGGCTTGATCTGGAGCAACTGACGACGGCGGGAGTGAATTGGGGGGAGGTCGGACGTTTGGCAAAAGCCGGGATCAACTGGGAAGATCTTGGCGCGTTAACGGCCGCCGGAGTGAATTGGTCCGATCTTTCGAAGATGAGCAAAGCGAAAGTCAACTGGAGCGGGATCGAAGCTCTCTCGGTTTCATTAGTGAATTGGAGCGGTATCGAAGCGTTGTCCGTGGCCGGAACGAACTGGCTTGATGTGGGACGGATGGCAAGTCTCGGGATCAATTGGAACGATATCGACGTTATGTCGCGTGCGGGAATGAACTGGGGAGATATTCAACGAATGTCCAAAGCCGGAGCGAATTGGGATGATTTCGCAAAGATGACCGGCGCACATGTCAACTGGTCGGAGACCATTAACTGGGACAATTTGGCGGCACTTACAAAGGCCAATGTGAATTGGACCGATATGAGCATCATGAGTTCCGCGAATGTGAACTGGGATGGTTTGAATGTGATGTCAAAAGCGGGCGTGAATTGGTTGGATGTCGGAGTTTTTTCGAAGGCGGGCGTGAACTGGTCCGATTTCGGTGTGCTTTCGAAGGCGGGCGTGAACTGGGCGGACCTTGACGTTCTTTCGAAGATCGGCGTGAACTGGAGCGGGATCCAGGCGCTTTCGGTGGGCGGTGTGAACTGGGCAGATCTCGATGTCCTCTCGAAGGCGGGCATCAATTGGTCAGATCTTAACGTACTTACGCGAATCGGTTTGAATTGGACAGATCTTCAGACGATGTCACGGGCCGATGTAAATTGGAGCGGGATCCAAGCGCTTTCGGCGGGGGGTGTGAACTGGGTCGATGTGGGCGTTCTTTCCAAAGAAGGTGTGAACTGGAACGGCATAGACGTTTTTTCCAGAGCTGGCGTGAATTGGACGGATGTGGGGGTGCTTTCCAAAGCCGGCGTGAACTGGACGGATCTCAATGTGCTTTCTAAAGCGGGAGTGAATTGGAGCGGGATCCAGGCGCTTTCGGTGGGCGGTGTCAACTGGACGGATATCGGGATATTCTCAAAAGCCGGAGTGAATTGGGACGGGATCGATGTTCTGTCGAAAGCTGGCGTGAACTGGTCGGATCTTAATGTGATGTCCAAAGCGGGAGTGAACTGGTTGGATCTGGGTGTTTTATCCAAGGCGGGCGTGAACTGGTCAGACATGAGCGTTTTTTCCAAGGCCGGCGTGAACTGGAGCGGGATGGATGCGTTGTCCAAAGCCGGTGTGAATTGGTCGGATGTGAATGTGTTATCGAAAGCGGGAGTGAACTGGAGCGGGATCCAGGCGTTTTCGGTTGGGGGCGTGAATTGGACGGACCTGAATGTGATGTCGCGAGCGGGTGTGAACTGGCTTGATATGGGAGTGCTTTCGAAAGCGGGAGTAAATTGGAGTGGTGTGGATGTTCTTTCCAAAGCGGGAGTGAACTGGACGGATCTGAATGTGATGTCCAAGGCGGGAGTAAATTGGAGCGGGATGGATGCGTTGTCCAAAGCGGGGGTGAATTGGTCGGACATCAATGTGCTTTCCAAAGAAGGCGTGAACTGGAGCGGTATCGATGCGTTGTCCAAGGCCGGAGTGAATTGGTCGGATCTCGCTGTTATTTCCAAAGCAGGAGTGAACTGGAGCGGTATCGATGCGTTGTCGAAGGCGGGCGTGAACTGGACCGATCTCAATGTGATGTCGAAGGCCGGCGTGAATTGGAGCGGGGTGGATGCGTTGTCCCGTGCCGGAGTAAATTGGACGGATGTGGGGGTGCTTTCCAAAGCGGGAGTGAACTGGAGCGGGATCGATGTTTTTTCGAAAGCGGGCGTGAACTGGACGGATCTCACTGTTCTTTCCAAAGCCGGCGTGAATTGGAGCGGGATGGATGCGTTGTCCCGTGCCGGAGTAAATTGGACGGATATGGGGGTGCTTTCCAAAGCGGGAGTGAACTGGAGCGGGATCGATGTTTTTTCGAAAGCGGGCGTGAACTGGACGGATCTTAATGTGCTTTCCAAAGCGGGAGTGAATTGGAGCGGGATCCAGGCGCTTTCGGTGGGCGGTGTCAACT
>CAZPCF010000021.1:0-1519 GCA_964585045.1 uncultured bacterium | reverse complement strand
GTATCGATGCGTTGTCGAAGGCGGGCGTGAACTGGACCGATCTCAATGTGATGTCCAAAGCGGGAGTGAATTGGAGCGGGATGGATGCGTTGTCCAGGGCGGGGGTGAATTGGAGCGGGATCGATGCTCTTTCAGAGGCAGGCGTGAATTGGAGCGGGATCGATGTTTTATCGAGAGCTGGCGTAAACTGGGGTGGTATCGATGCTCTTTCAAAAGCAGGCGTGAATTGGAGTGGCATCGATGCTCTTTCGAAAGCGGGCGTCAATTGGTCCGATGTAAATACCCTTTCCACCATGGGAATTAACTGGTCGGATCTTAATGTGATGTCGCGTGCCGGTATGAACTGGCTTGATATGGGAGCGCTTTCGAAAGCGGGTGTCAATTGGAGTGGTGTGGACGTTATTTCCAAGGCCGGCGTGAACTGGACGGATCTCCAGGCGATGTCGCGAGCAGGCGTGAACTGGACGGACTTTAATGCTTTTTCGAAAGCGGGCGTGAATTGGAGCGGGATAGATGCTCTCTCGAGATCGGGTGTGAACTGGTCGGATCTTACTGTTCTTTCCAAATTGGGCGTGAACTGGAGTGGAATGCAGGCGCTCTCGATCGCAGGCGTGAACTGGACAGATTTCGAAGTCCTCTCTAAAGCCGGAGTAAATTGGACGGATATGGGGGTGCTTTCCAAAGCGGGCGTGAATTGGAGTGGAATAGATGCTTTTTCAAAAGCGGGTGTGAACTGGGTGGATATAGGGGTGCTTTCCAAGGCGGGTATGAATTGGAGCGGAATCGATGCTCTTTCTCGGGCTGGAGTCAATTGGACCGATCTCAATGTCATTTCCAAAGTGGGCGTGAATTGGATGGATTTTGAGGTTCTCTCCAAAGCGAGCGTGAATTGGATGGATCTCAACGTGCTTTCGAGGATCGGGGTAAACTGGGACGGGATCGATGCCTTGTCCAAGGCCGGAATTAATTGGGCGGACATAGGTGTGCTTTCCAAAGAGGGCGTAAATTGGAACGGCATCGATGCTCTTTCGAAAGCTGGCGTGAATTGGTCGGATCTTAGTATTTTTTCCAAGGCGGGGGTGAACTGGAGTGGGATCGATGCTTTTTCCCGGGCCGGAGTAAATTGGACGGATGTGGGAGTGCTTTCCAAAGCGGGCGTGAATTGGAGCGGGATCGATGTTTTTTCAAAAGCGGGTGTGAACTGGAGCGGTATCGATGTTCTGTCAAGAGCGGGTGTGAATTGGTCCGACATTCAGGTGATGTCGCGCGCTGGCGTGAACTGGCTGGATCTCGGGGCTTTATCCAAGGCAGGTGTCAATTGGACCGATCTTAATGTCTTGACCCAGGCTCGTTTGAACTGGGAGGACCTCAATGTTCTTACGCGAACTGGCGTGAACTGGTCCGACGTGGATGTGTTATCGAAGGCCGGTGTGAACTGGAGCGGGATCCAGGCGCTTTCGGTGGGAGGCGTGAACTGGGCAGACCTAAATGTGATGTCGAAGGCCGGCGTGAACTGGCT
>CAZPCF010000020.1:0-16460 GCA_964585045.1 uncultured bacterium | reverse complement strand
GGCTCCAAACCGAGATCAAAAAACTGGCTGAAGGGACCGATCTGCGCATCACGATCATCGGCCCCCAGGGCGGTATCCTGGCCGACTCCAGTGAGCCCGAGGAAGCCCTCGCTAAAATGGACAATCATGCGACGCGTCCCGAGGTCGCAGCAGCCTTAAGAAAAGAGACGGGCATGAGCGCCCGCTACAGCATGACCCTGAGAACCCGGATGCTTTACGTCGCTATTCCTATGTTGGATCACGAAAAGGCCGTGGGCGTTGTGCGTACCTCGATGCCGGTCACGCGCGTGGATGAGATCCTGGCCTCGGTCCGCCGGCCTGTGATGTTCACGGCGCTCTTGGGTATTCTGATCGTTCTCGTTGCCGGCATAATCTTCAGCGACCGCCTCACCAAGCGCATCTACCGCATCACTTCTGTTGCCGAGCGTTACGCCCGCGAGGACTGGTCCGAGAAGATCCTGATCGACGGACGGGACGAGCTCAAGATGCTCGCGAACACCATGAACAAGATGGCGGAAACCCTGCGCTCCAGGATCGAGGACCTTGAAAGCGAAAAGGGAAAGATCTCCGTGATCCTGGGCCATATGAACGAAGGAGTGATCGCGATCGACCGGCGGAAACAATGTGTTATGGCGAATCCCGCCGCGGAAAAGATCTTTGACCTTGCAGCTGCTGACATGCGAGGAAAAGGCCTGATCGAGATCACGCGCCACCCTCAACTCGAGAGGATCGTGGATCGTGCCCTCCAGGAGCAGAAAACAGCTTCGGTTGAAGCTTCCTTCCCCGGCAAAACAAAAAAAACGCTCTATGTTAATGTGATCGTCCTTGATGCTCACGTCCGCGACATCGGCGGCATCCTGGTTTTTCATGATATGACGGAACTTCGCAGGCTTGAAAGTGTCCGCAAGGACTTTGTTGCCAATGTTTCGCACGAGCTCCGCACGCCCCTTACTTCGATCAAAGGATTCCTTGAAACGCTCCTAGGTGGTGCTTCAAAAGATCCAGGGACAAGTGAAAAGTTCCTGAGGATCATTTCGGAGGAAACGGACCGTCTCGGACGGCTGGTAGAAGATATTTTAACGCTCGGCGAGATCGAACAGGGCGCAGCCCCGGTTAAAAAAGAAGCGGTCGATCTTGCCGCTGAACTCCCGGCGATCCTGGAACGGTTCAAGAATCAGGTCCAAGAAAAAAAGATCGCCGTCGAGGACCGCATCTCCGGAAAACCTCTTCGGCTATCCGGAGACAAGGATAAGGTCCACCAGGTCCTCGTTAATCTCATCGACAACGCGATCAAGTTCAATAGGCTTGAGGGAAAGATCGTTTTATCCGCGGATCAAAAACCGGAAGGTGTGACGATCACGATCGAGGATACGGGGGCCGGTATCCCTGAAGAGGCCCAAAACCGTATTTTTGAACGGTTCTTTCGTGTAGATAAGGCTCGCTCAAAGGAACTCGGTGGAACGGGGTTGGGCCTGTCCATCGTCAAGCACATCATGGAAGCCCACGGCGGCCACGCCACCTGCCAAAGCACCCCCGGCCAAGGTTCCCGATTCTCGGTTTTTTTTCCTCGCTGATATCATTCCTCGCTCATAAATACAAAGCCAGGCTCCGGAATTTCAGAGCCTGGCTTTGTATCGAATATAACCCTGGATCTTATTTGCTTTGTTTTTTCGCTGCGGGTTTTCCGGAGAGAGGAACGCGCTCATGGTTCTCCAGGGAACGGTAATAACTGACGCGGGGCTCCCCGAGATGCCAGGAGAAAAAGACTTTCTTGCCGTGATGCGTCCCCAAAAATTCGACATGCCCTTTTTCAAGGTCGCGGAGAAGACAACCCATGGCGAAGACCGCCTCGACATCCTTGGCGAGGTCCTCGATCGCTTCTTCAAGCGCATGAATGCCGTTCTCCAGATCATCTTTCTCTTCCAGAAGCCCGTGCGTGCGTTCGGCCGCGCAAACCAGCTCATGCATAAAAAGAAGATCGTGGGTACGGCTGTAGGCCTCTTTTTTGGTCCGGAGGAGCTTCAGGCATTTTTCAAGTTCGGGGAGTAGATCGTTGGCTTCTTGGAGGGTAAAAGTTCTTCTTTTTTTCTTGTCCACAGGTCCATTCTCCTTACCCGGTAAGGATACTCCCCATTCCGTTCGAAATCAAGACTTCAGACCACAGACTAAAGACTACAGACTTCAAAAAACACACGGACAATTTTTTTGTTTTTGGCTCTGGTCTCCAGTCTCCGGTCTGTTGTCTGTTTCACGGAGTGAAACCGTCCGGCGGGACATCGGACCAAAGGGCAGGCATCAGGCCCCCTCCCGTCGCTACATTGATCACGCTCTCATCGCTCAAACGGACAAAACCTCCGGCGTATCTCCCTCCGAAGACGAGCATGTTGAAATTGTATTTTTTGTAAATGAGGTCCAGTTTCTGGTTCACAATGTCGGGGACGGTCATTACCGGGACCGGAACCTGCTCCTGGATCACCCAATCCTCTTCCTTGAGCGCCTTATCCACCACCGCGTTCCAGTCGCTGTCCGGCGTCTCGCGTCCGATGTGGACCCGGCGGGCGCCGTGGCTTGAGCCCGAGGGTTTCAGGACAACGGTGTCTTTCTCATCCTTGAGGAAATCGATCAGAAAGACCTTCCGGTGGCCGTAGAAATCTTCGGCATCCGAAAGACAGCGCGTCCACGGTAAGTGCTGGCGTTTCATTGCGTTTTCATTCTCCGTGAAGAAACGGTCGAACTCCGGGGTGGTCAAAAGCGAGAAGATCGATTTGTTCGAGACGAGCTTCGAACGCAAGGGGTTGACCATGCAGATGGCCTTGTCCTTGTAAGCATGCAGGAGGTCCTGAACCTCATCGAGCCGTTCCAGCAATTCATCAAAGATCACGCGCCGGTAGACCAGGTGCACGCGGAACCCTTTATGATAAAGCTTGCCGCCTTTGTATTGAAGTTCGCGCGGATCGGCGATCGTGGTTTTGTAGCCCTTGGATTCGAAGTGGCTTTTCATGTGTTCGAATTCTGAGGTGGTCCTCGCGTGCCGCCAGTCCACGATCGCGATCTGGGGCGTTTCATAACCGCCAAATTCTTCGTAGACCGAAAGCAGGGTCGAAAGGATGCTTTGAACGCGTTCGCTGGCGGCCAAGTGATGCTCCTCAGCAAAGGGCCAGATCAGCTCTTCGGAAAGGAACGCGGACTCCAACTGGTCCGTGTAAGCGGCGCCGGCCGGGGCATCGCAATTGAACTCCAAAAGCTTCAGGCCCTCCCCTTCCAAGAGCGCGTCGAAGCGGCTGAAGACGACGTGCTGCGAATAGCCCGGGTCGATCTTCACGAGCTCTTCGGCCTCGGGAGAAAGGCGGAAGTGGGACTTCATCTGCGTTTCTTCAAAATAAAGGCGTGCGGTCTTGTTGAGGATCTGGGAGAAGGCGGAGGCGGCGCGTTTCAAGAGATGCTGTTGTTTGGGCGTGACAAAATAGGCTTTGTAGAAAACCGGGACCGTGAAACGTCCGTACGCGAACGCGGGGCTTTTGAGTTTTTCCCTGAACCGGCCCATGGCGGGAACAGCGCGGGCCTCACGGGTCTTCAGGTATTGATCGTACGCGTAATCAAGATTCGCGGCCATGGTTCCTCATGATAAAGAGGCTTTTTAACAAACGCTGCCTTGATCAAAAAAAGGCGGACACTTTCTTTATGCGCAACGAATTCGCTTTGGGCTTTAACGTTGTGCGTTGCCCGTTGCGCGTTGCGAAAAAAGGTGCCCCTTGGCACCTTTTTATTTCCGGTCTTCGTGCGGAATGTAATACTGTTCCGCCGGACCAATGTATTCCGCCAGCGGCCGTATAAGACGGTTGTCCAGCTGTTGTTCGATGATGTGGCCGCTCCAACCGGCGACGCGGCTTGCCGCAAACACCGTCGTGAAAAAATCCGGCGGAAAGCCTAACACGTAAAGCACCGGGGCCGAGAAAAAGTCCACGTTGCAGGGGATCTTTTTCCGGTCCATCATGACTTTCTCGACATGCGCCGCGATCTCCATCCATTCCGTTTTTCCGGCCTTGACGCACAGATCATGCGCGATCTGGCGGAACGCCTCAGCGCGCGGATCGCGGGTCTTATAGATCCGGTGCCCGAAGCCCATGACCTTCTTTTTATCATCCAGGAGTTTATTCACGTAGGCCGTGGCATTTTCGGGTTTTCCGATCTCGAGGATCATTTCCATTGCGTATTGATTCGCCGCCCCGTGGAGTTCGCCGGCGAGGGTCCCGACCGCAGAGGTGACCGCCGAATAAAGGTTCGACAAAGTTCCCGTTGTCACACGCGCCGCGAAAGTCGAGGCATTGAGCCCGTGATCCGCCAGGAGGATCAGATACGCATCAAGCGCCTTTTCCATTTCCGGCGTTGGTTTTTTGCCGGTCATCATATAGAGGAAGTTCGCCGCATGGGAAAGGTTCATGTCGGGCTGGATGGGCTCCTTCCCCTCGCGAAGTCTGTGAAAGGCCGCGATAATGGTCGGGAAAACACCCGTCAGATGATAGGCCTTACGCAGGGATTCTTCGGGATTCACGATATGCGCCCGCGGGTCCAGGCTCCCCATCAGCGAACACATGGTCCGGAGAGCGCTCATCGGATGGGTCTGCGTAGGAATGAGCCTTAAGATCTGAAGCGCGCGCTCCGAGAGAGGCCTCTGCGCCTTCAAAGTTTCCTTGAAGATCCGGAGCTCGTCGGCGTTAGGAAGCTTCGCGTACCAAAGATGATAGGTGACTTCCTCAAAATTGGATTTTTCGACCAGTTCGCCGATCGGAATACCGCGATAGAGAAGCCGGCCATTCTCACCATCCACATCACTCAGGGATGTCTGGGCCGCCACGACCCCTTCCAGACCTTTGACAAGTTTTGACGCGCTTGAAGGCTCTTTTTTTCTGTTGGGCATTTTCCGTTATCTCCTTTGAAAAATTCACGAAACGGAGTTTATTATACTCAAAGCGGGGAAAACAGGAACTGCTGTTTTATCTCTTCCTTACAATTCTTATCACCGGAATCTTGGAATGAAAAACGGCGTCTTTTTTTTGTATTCGCGGTAGGCATCCCCGAAACGCTCTGCGAGCTCCTTTTCCTCGATCATCTTGATCTCAAGGATCAAAAGGATAAGCAGAACGATGGCCGCAGCCCAGGAGCCCGCCCGGTTGAAAAGCGAGGCCCAACCCGCCAGATAAAGGAAAAAACCGAGCATCATGGGATTGCGGCAATACCGGTAAGGGCCGGAAGGAAGAAATTCTTTGGTGGGCACCACGGGAACCGGCGTGCCCTTCCCCTTCCAAAGCTGCCACAGAACGGCCCATCCCACCCAGGGAATGCCGGCCATAAAAAAAAGGGCGCTCAAGAGAACTGCGGCAAGGTCCGGAAAGACGGCCTCCTGTCCCCCGAGTCCGCAAAACCACACGAGGGCCGGCCAACCTGCGAGAAAAAGTGTTGCCCCCAGGACTGCTGCCACCGCGCGGAAACCCGCAGAATATTCTTTGCCCGCTCTTGTCACTAAATACCTTATCAATTTATTGAACATAGGCTGTCCTCTTTTTGGTGCCTGTCCCCTTTTGGGTGACTGTCACCTTTTTTTCTTCCAATACTTGCAGCCTTTTTCCACGAGGGCCGGGGGAATATCCTTATTCGCACCCTTTCCGTGAGCCTCGAACCAAGTGCAAATACCTAGGAAAGTATTCTCAAAATCTCTGCGAAAGCCGCAGTCCCAACACGCGGTATTCGATGCTTTGGTTGATCCAGTCATTTTAGCTCCTCATTCAAGAATGAATCGAAGCAGGACGGGATCTCGGAAGCAAATCTTACAAGCTCTCCGGTCACGGGATGGCGGAACTCCAACCGGGACGCATGCAAAAGAAGGCGTTCGGCCTTCACGACGGCCCGCATCTCCTCCAACCATCCTTCCTGGATATACCGATCGAAGATCCGCGGATCGATGTAGATCTTGTCGCCCACAATGGGGTGCCCCAAAAAAGAAAGATGCGCGCGGATCTGATGCGTCCGGCCTGTGTGAGGCATCACTTTGAGAAGCGAATACCCGCCGGCGCTGCTTAGAACCTGATAATCCGTTTGAGCTTTCTCGCCACGAGGATCTGATACGCGAATGTTATGGCCGCTTTCAACATTGAGCCCTAAAGAGTCCGCGATCGTTCCTTCTTGGGCTTCAGGCGTTCCGAAGACGACCGCGTGATATTCCTTCGCCACCTGCCTGTTCTCAAAAAGGATCCCGAGCTTCCCGGCCATCTGAGACGACTTTGCGACGAGCACGAGACCGCTTGTCTCCGAATCAAGCCGGTTTACGATCCTGAGTCCCTCCGGCCCCGCTCGCAGGTCCCGGATCAGAAGGCTGAGCAGATTCTTTTCCTTGAAGCGCCCCACAGCGTGGACCGGAAGCGGCGAGGGCTTATCCACCGCGAGAAAGAACTCATCCTCATAGAGGGTCTTATACCCTGTTTCCACATAAAGATCTTCTTCAGTGCGCATGAACCTGTTCTTCAGTTTATTTTTATAAAAACAACGCGTGTACTGTTAAGGACAAAAAGGTGCCGCGTGGCACCTTTCATTTCAACAATTGTCGCAGGACGTATTGCAGGATACCGCCATGGCGGTAATACTCGATCTCGATGGGAGTATCAATGCGGCAAACCACCTCGAAGACCTTTTTTGTTTTCTCTGTACCCCGTACTCCATACGCCGTACAGGAGAGGATCTTCCCCGGCTTCAGACCCTTCGCGATGCCCTCGATCGAGTAGACTTCTTCGCCTGTCAATTTGAAGAAGGCGGCGTTCTGGCCCTGAAAGAATTGGAGCGGCAGGATGCCCATCCCGATCAGATTGCTGCGGTGGATCCTTTCGTAGCTTTCCGCGATCACAGCGCGAACGCCCAGGAGCGCGGGGCCTTTGGCCGCCCAGTCGCGCGAAGATCCGGAACCGTATTCTTTACCCGCGAGGATCACGAGCGGCCGGTTCTCTTCAGCATACTTCATGGCCGCATCAAAGATCGGTATCGCCACGCCCTTCCCCTTTTCCGGGAAATATTTCGTCATTCCGCCTTCCACGCCCGGGAGAAGCAAATTCTTCAATCGGATATTGGCGAACGTTCCGCGCACCATTACTTCATGATTGCCTCGCCGCGCGCCGTAGGAATTAAAATCTTTGGGTTCAATTCCCTGTTCGACTAGATACCTTCCAGCGGGACTCGCCGGCGCGATGGAACCGGCGGGAGAAATATGGTCGGTCGTGATCGAATCCCCAAGCACGGCCAACACGCGCGCGTCCTTGATATTTTTAAGATCCGGCGGCAGGGCCGGCATCTTTTTAAAATAGGGCGGGGACTTCACGTACAGAGACTTTTTGTCCCAAGCGAAGGTCTCGCCCGCGGGAGCGCTAAGCGCACGCCAGGCCTCGTTCCCCTCAAAAGCATTCGCATAGCGCTTCCGGAACATCGCCGGATCCACGCTCTTCAGGGCTTCTTGGATCTCCTTGGAGCTCGGCCAAATATCCCGCAGATAAACAGGCTTCCCGTTCTTTCCCTTGCCCAGGGGGTCTTTTTCAAGATCGATCATGACGGTTCCCGCGATCGCGTAGGCCACCACAAGCGGCGGAGAAGCGAGATAATTCGCGCGGACCTGCGAATGCACTCTTCCTTCAAAATTCCGGTTCCCGGAAAGAACAGACGCCACGACCAGGTCTTTTTCCTTGATCGCTTTGGATACGGGTTCAGCCAGCGGCCCCGAATTCCCGATGCAGGTCATGCAGCCATACCCCACAAGATTGAATTTCAGCACCTCCAGGCAAGAAAGGAGCCCGCTCGCCGCCAGATAATCCGTCACGACTTGGGAACCCGGCGCAAGGCTCGTCTTCACCCAGGGCTTCACGGTCAGGCCTTTTTGAAGCGCCTTTTTCGCGAGGATCCCGGCCGCCAGCATCACGGAAGGACTGGAAGTATTGGTGCAGCTCGTAATAGAAGCGATCACGACCGCCCCCTGCCCTAATTCGCATTTTTCTCCGCCGATCTCGATCACCGCTTTTTTCGTGAGATCAGCCTTGGTTTTGACCGTCTCCGCGAGCGCCTTCTTGAAGGAAATCTTTACTTCCTTGAGCGTCACACGGTCCTGCGGACGTTTCGGACCGGCGAGACTCGGAACCACGCTTGCGAGGTCGAGCTCAACGACATCTGAATAAACGATCTTCTCTTCCCCGCCTTCGCGGAAAAGCCCCTGCGCCTTCAAATAGGTTTCGGCAAGCTTGATCTGGTCCTCACTCCTTCCGGTCAGCTTGAGAAAATTGAGCGTTTCCTGGTCGACCGGGAAAAATCCTGCCGTGGCGCCATACTCGGGAGCCATGTTCGCGACCACCGCGCGGTCTGCGAGTGAGAGTTCGCTCACGCCCGGCCCGAAAAATTCCACGATCTTTCCGACCACGCCTTTTTTGCGAAGCCTTTGCGTGACGGTCAATACCAGATCCGTGGCTGTCACCCCTTCAGACAATTTCCCGGTGAGCTTAAAACCCACCACCTCGGGGATCAACATTGAGATCGGCTGGCCAAGCATCGCGGCCTCCGCTTCGATCCCGCCGACACCCCAGCCCAAGACGCCCAAGCCGTTGATCATGGTGGTGTGCGAATCGGTGCCGACCAGTGTGTCCGGATAAAGGAAAGTCTTCCCGCCTTCTTTCCTGCTGAAGATCACGGGGGACAGATATTCAAGATTCACTTGATGGATAATACCGGTCGCGGGAGGCACGACGCGGAAATTATGGAAGGCCTGCTGGCCCCATTTAAGGAATTGATAGCGTTCCTGATTGCGCTCGAATTCTTTGGCGATATTTTTCGCGAACGCCTCGGAGGTCCCCGAAAAATCGGTCTGGACCGAGTGGTCGATCACAAGATCTACAGGCTGAAGCGGGTTGATCTTCTTGGGGTCCCCCCCCATCTTGACCATCGCCTCGCGCATGGCCGCAAGGTCCACGATCGCCGGAACGCCCGTAAAATCCTGCAACAGCACGCGGGCGGGCGTGAAAGCGATCTCATGTTCGCCTTTACGTGTCGGGTCCCAGGTCGCGAGCCTTTCGATATCCTTGCGCGTGACGTTCTTGCCGTCCTCATTGCGAAGCAAATTCTCAAGAAGCACTCGGATGGAATAAGGCAACCGCAGGACCTTGGCGACACCGCATTCCTGAAGCGCGCGCAGGCGGTAGATCGTGTAGTCCTTCCCCGCGATCCTGAGCGTCACTTTGCTTCCAAAGCTGTTCAAAAGGCTCATTAGAATCTAGACTCCTATAAACGCCCTATTCTCTTTTACTTTTTGTTCCCTTTAGGAAGATAAAACGTACGGAGTACGGCGTGTAGCGTAAAGCCTTTTCTCCGTACTCCGTACGCCGCACTCATTTCATAGCTTGAATGATCGCCTGCCCCATCTCGCGCGTGCCAACCGCGGTGGGATCGTTGCGATCGTCTTTCAGGTCGTAAGTCACATCTTTACCTTCGCGGATCACGTCAGCCACGGCTTTTTCCAAACGGTCCGCAGCCACGTTCTCTTCCAAGTGCCGGAGCATCAGAACGCCTGAGAGGATCATCGCGACAGGATTCACTTTATTGAGACCCTTGTACTTCGGGGCGGAACCATGGGTCGCCTCAAAAAGAGCACCGTTCGTTCCGAAATTGGCGCCGGGAGCCACGCCCAGCCCGCCGACAAGTCCCGCGCAAAGATCGGAGAGAATGTCACCATAAAGGTTCGGGAGGACCAACACGTCATAAAGCTCGGGCTTTTGTACGAGTTGCATGCACATATTGTCCACGATGCGGTCCTCGAACTCGATCTCGGGATACTTTTTGGCTACTTCGCGCGCGACCTCGAGGAAAAGCCCGTCCGAGAATTTCATGATGTTGGCCTTGTGGACAGCCGTGACTTTTTTGCGCTTGTACTGCCTGGCATAATCGAACGCGAACTTCACGATGCGCTCGCTTCCCATGACAGAGATCGGCTTGATGCTCACGCCAGAATCCGGGCGGATCTTTCTCTTGGAAAGCCTTTCGATCTCTTTGATGAGCTCGGCGACTTCGGGAGTTCCTTTTTGGAACTCAATGCCGGCATAAAGGTCCTCGGTGTTCTCACGGACGATCACGAGGTCGATATTCTTGTAACGGGACCGAACGCCGTCGTAGGATTTGCAGGGCCGGAGGCATGCGTAAAGATCGAGCTCTTTACGGAGCGCC
This sequence comes from uncultured bacterium, assembly GCA_964585045.1. GTDB lineage: Bacteria > Omnitrophota > Omnitrophia > Omnitrophales > Aquincolibacteriaceae > Aquincolibacterium. The sequence goes on along the minus strand of CAZPCF010000020.1, from coordinate 6,221 downwards.
ACATTCACGGAACGGAATCCTGTGCCGACGGGCGTCGTTAGCGGGGATTTGATCGCGACTTTGTTCTTGCGAATGGACTCCAGCACGCGGTCCGGAAGTGGCGTTCCTTCGCTTGCCATCACATCCATCCCGGCGGTCTGAATGTCCCAATCGAAGTGAACGCCGGTGGCCTCAAGACACGCCTTGGTTGCTTCCGCCAGTTCGGACCCGACGCCGTCGCCGGGGATCAGTGTTACGCAATAAGATTTCATGAGGTTCCTCATTTTTAAGGTTTTTCGCTTACCACGAGAACATTGCGGCTCCGGGAGCCTTCAGATAGAATGCCTCATCCCGAAAGCAGGTTCATCAAAAGGACTCACATTTTATATGAAGAACACTAGAATTAAAAGAACGCTTTTGGAAGCACTTACCAAGGCCGGAAGGATCATCCGGTCGAACTTTGGTAAGGAGCAGACGGTCACAAAAAAAGGCGAGTTCAACCTCGTGACCGAGATCGACAAGGCCTCGGAAAAGGCCATCATCGGGCTTATCCTGAAGCATTTCCCGGGTCATTCGATCCTGGCTGAGGAATCTCCTGCCGTAGCAGGTTCCGGGTGCCGTTGGATCATCGACCCCATTGACGGGACCACGAACTTCGCGCACGGCTTCCCCATTGTCTCGGTTTCGATCGGATTTGAAAGGGACGGCCGGCTCGAGATGGGCGGCGTGTTCGACCCCTTCCGTAGGGAGCTTTTTTTCGCTGAGCGCGGCCGGGGTGCAACCCTGAACGGCAGGCCTATCCATGTCTCAAAGGTGAAAACGCTCTCGGAGTCTCTCCTCGCGACCGGTTTCCCTTATGACCGGAATATAAATCCGGATGATTATCTTGGCATGCTCCGTGTTTTCCTGACGCAGATCCAGGGGATACGCCGCGGCGGGTCGGCCGCCATCGATCTTTGTTATGTGGCTTGCGGCCGTTTTGACGGCTACTATGAAATGAAGCTCTCCCCGTGGGACAAAGCGGCGGGAATGATCATTGCCGAGGAAGCGGGCGGAAGGCTCACGGATTTCTCAGGAGCCCCTTTGACGCTTGCAGGATCGCAGAACCTTGCCACCAATGGCCTGATCCACTCTGAAATGCTTGCGGCCCTTGAACCGTTCAAAAAATTAAAATAGCGCAAAGCACAACGCTCAACGGGCAGTGTTAAAGCTTTTCGTTGCACGTTGACCGTTGCGCGCAGCTCTGAGCACATTCAGATTAAGAAAATAGAATGAAAAACCGAAAAAAACTTTCGAAAGCGCCGAAGATCCGTCACGGCTGGGCCATCAACCCCAAGACGCGTGTTACGCCCTCCAAGAAAAGCTACCATCGGAAGACCGCGAAAAAAGCCGAAAAGCATTGGGTGGATGAACTTTTTGATTGAACCGGCTTGAGCCGGTCCGCGAAGCGGGGTCCAGAAACAAAAAGCGCCCCGCCGACCCGGCGGGGCGCTTTTGAAAAGCAAAAAACTTCTTTATTTCTTTGCTCCGCCGCCGCTGAGATCCACGGGGCTGGGGATTTCGATGTCTGCAGGGATCGGGAAGGTGACCAAATGGACGGCACCGAGAACCGTGGTGACGACCGTATCAACCACACCTTGACCCACACCTTGCCAAACGTTCTTCCCTTCCGCGGAATAATCGTTGGGCGTGGTGAAAAGCTTGGTCCAACCGAGAGCTGTGTTGGTCAAACCAAAACCGAGCTTACCACCGACTTTTTCCCCATAGTTCTTCCCGTCAACCCACGGACTGGCCGCGAAGGCGACCGGCGCGAGGATCATCGAAAGAACCACTACGAGACTCATGATTTTCTTCATTACATTTCCTCCTTGGTTTTTAAAGCCTTGGCATGGCGCCATTTACCTGTTTTCATTCTGCCATAATTTGACGCCGTCGACAACCTCTAATATTCCTGGAGGTTATCGTCCTCCCACACGTTTCCTTTATCTTTTTTTATCATTTTTTATCCGCCTCTTGTCGCCCCGCCCCTGACCCGATATGATACTCCCATGCATAAACCCTCCGCATCACCCACAAAACTCCGCCAGGCGCTTCTCCGGTGGTATTCCCGGCATAAAAGAGACCTCCCCTGGCGTCACACTCGTGATCCTTACAAGATCTGGGTTTCCGAGATCATGCTTCAACAGACGCAGGTCGCGACAGTCATTCCTTACTATAGGCGCTGGCTCAAAGCTTTCCCCTCTCTTTCCGCGCTAGCGCACGCCCCCTTGTCAAAAGCCTTAGAACTTTGGGCCGGATTGGGCTATTACAGAAGGGTCCGGATGCTCCATCGAGCGGCAAGCCTCATCCAAAAGGAGCTCCGGGGAAAGATCCCGGGGACGGCAGAAGAGTTGAGGAAGTTGCCCGGCATCGGCCGTTATACAGCCGGAGCGATCGCCAGTATTGCGTGGGGTGAAAAAACGCCGGTCTTGGACGGGAATGTGATCCGCATCCTCACAAGGATCTTTGCCATCGCTCAAAGCGTGGACCGGCCCGCGACCCTGGAAAGACTTTGGTCCGTTGCGGCTTCGTTGCTCCCGGGCAAAAACCCCGGGGATCTTAATCAAGCGCTTATGGAGTTGGGCGCAACGGTCTGCTTTCCGTCGAACCCGCAATGCGCCCGGTGTCCGGCAAAAAAAAGCTGCGCGTCCCATCAAAAAGGAACCGAGCTTTTTTATCCCGTCCGGTCCCAAAAAAACCGTTATGAAAAGTTACGGATGGCGGCCCTGGTGCTTCGGAATAATAAAAATGAGGTCTGGCTTGAAAAACAACCCGACGAGGGACGATGGGGCGGGCTTTGGATGTTCCCATTTTGGACGCATAAAAAGGAAATGCTGGAAGAACTCCGGCCTTCCTGCCTACAGCCGGTCCTTTTCTTGATCATCTCACATGCTTTTACGAAATACAGGATCACGCTTGAGGTTTTTGGATCGTTGTGTAAAAGGAAGGTTCCTTTGAAGCGGCCCTTGGGAAGTTGGTTTCCGGTCGCAAAGCTGGCCCGGACCGCTTTTCCCTCCCCGCACAGAAAAATAGCCCGAATGCTTATCGCTCGGAATGGGCTGCCAGATCCTCTCTTCCCTGCCTGCCCGTAGGCGGGCCCCAGAGGGGCCTTGCGGAGGGAAAAGCAGGGACTCGATTCACCAGAAAATCGTTATCGTGATGATAACCGTCGTGAACCCGAGGGCCTTTTACTGCCTCATGCGATCCGTCAACCAGGCATCCAGGACATCTTTCTTGAAACGCCATTGCCCGCCGATCTTCGTCGCCGGGACCTCGCCCTTCTTCAACAGGCGGTAGATCGTCACGAGATGAAACCCGAGATATTTCGCCGCTTCCTTGGGCGTCATGATCTGGGTCCGCTCCCTCCTGGGATACTGATGTTCCTGATTCTGCTCTTTTTCGTGTTCCATCCTAGCTCTCCCTGTTTATTATTGCTATTTTTGACTTCATCATAGCTACATCTTACAGTACAATCTATCTTACATACTATAAATTGTCAATAGTTGCTAGTTTTTAGGCTTTTTGCCTTTTTTTGTAACTTATTGCCTTTGTTATGCTTACAAAAAACAATTCCCCGAAATAAAAATATTATTGCTTGTTATTTTTATTCATTGTAGTATCTACGCCTGTCCGCTTTTCAGGAAAGATTTTATGTGCCTGTTGGCCATCTTCAAAAATTCATAAAAAGGGAGGTCGTTCATGAAAAAAGCAAAGGTATTCCTGGCTCTTGTGATCTGCGCTTTTTTGCTGGTCCCGGTGAGCTTCGCGAAAGATGTTTGGGAAAACGCTCAATCAGATCTTTATAAAGAAAAGGCCGGCGGGATGTTGGGTCGAGGCTTCTTGAACGTGGCGACAAGCCCGGTCGATATTTTTGTGCAGACTGTCAACAGAACCAAAACCGATCCGCCGCTTATCGGCACGCTCACCGGCATGGCCGGGGGTCTCGGCTGCACGGCTCTCCGCGCTAGCTCGGGGATCGTAGACGTCGCTCTCTTCTGGGTCCCGGGATTTAATGGTTTTCCCGTAGCAAAGTCTTATGACAATTGCCTCGAAGAGTGTTCCCAGGAACCGGTGGCCCAACAACAGTTCGTGGCTCCGGTCGTTTCTGAACCGGCTCCTCAAGCGCCCATTGTGACGGTGACAGAGACACAAGATGCTCCGGTCCGCAAACACGTGACTAAAAAACATAACGCTTACGATTACGTAAAAAAATAAAATAGATCTTTAAAGCAGAAAATAAAAAAGCGCCCCGCCGGCCGGCGGGGCGCTTTTTTAATGTGCGAAAAGGTTGCAACTTAGCTGGTTATAGCCCTAGGTCGGAAAGTGTGAAGATCGGCGAGTAGTGGTAACTGGCAAGCGTTTCCGAAGCCCCTTCGTTGCGGTCTACGAGACAGATCGTCTTAACGATCTTGGCCCCAAGGGCTTCCACCTCCTTGATGGCCTTCAGAACGGAGCCTCCGGTCGTGATCACATCTTCAAGCATGACCACTTTGTCTCCGGGTGCCAGGGCCGGGCCTTCGATCATTTTTTGCATCCCGTGATCTTTAGCTTCTTTACGTACGATGAACGCCTTGAGAGGTTTTCCGCTCTGAGAGCTCAGAACGGACACAGCCGCCGCGAGGGGATCGGCGCCAAGCGTCGGCCCTCCGACGGCGTCGGCGCCCGCCGCCTGGGCCATGTGGAGGATCACCTTCGCCGCAAAGAAAAGCCCCTGTGCGTCCAGCGTGACCTGTTTGCCGTCGATGTAATACTGCGAGACCTTTCCGGAGGCCAGTTTGCGCTCCCCGCGCACCACGGCCTTCTCCTGGATCAGTTTCAACAATTCTTGCTTCAGCGTTTGTTCGTCCATGATTTCACCCCTTGAGAGATAGGAAGCGCTGAACAAGCGCTTCTGTTATTTATGTTCATGTAGGTCCGTTTATTTTTATTCGCCCGGGATCATCGTCTGGTCACTAGCGGGACAAGCCCGTTTTTTCCCGGATCTTCCGTGAAAGACCTTTGATCATTTGCGCCTCAGGTTCCAAAAGCCCGCTTCGCTTGATGAACCCCCGAAAAGTCCGGAGGATCCTCGGCAGAAGGTCCGCCCCGCCTTTTTTATATCCTAGCGCCTTCAGAGCCTTCTCAAAATGTGCGATCGTAACTTCGATCTCTTTTTTATTCAAGGCCCTCGAATGCGGCGCTGTTTCTTTCCCTCTGCGGTCCCAATGCCGCCCGGCCGGGTTGCGACGGGGATCGGGGCCATCCCAGGAAAGAGCGAAAAGCACTACCATCACAGCTTGCGCAAGATTGAGCGACGGGTAGGAAGGCCCCGTGGGGATCGTTACCAAGTGATCGCATAAGGCGCTGTCCTCGTTCGCAAGGCCTTTGGATTCGCGGCCAAAAACGATCCCGATCTTTTGCTGGTGCGAGCTTCCGCGAACCTTTGAAACCGCTTTATCGAAAGCGAGAAAAGTGCCGCGATGCCCGCCCAAGCGCCGTGTCGTCCCGATCACAAGCCCCAGGTCCTGGATCGCGTCCTGAAGAGAAGCGTATGCTTCCCCTTTTTTCAGGATATCCTCCGCCGACATAGCCATCTTTTTTGCCTTCGTCCGCCAGGTCTCCGGAGGCTTTACAAGGCGCAGATCCACGAAACCCATGTTCTTGACAGCCCGGGCCACCGCCCCGATGTTGTCCGGGTTCTCGGGAGAAACAAGAATGATCGCGATCTTTTCTTTCTTCATCGTAGGGTCCGGGGATCAGGCCCGAAGCGATCGCTTTTCTATTCCTTCTCCCAGACATAATCCGGAAGGTCGAATTGCCGCGTCAGGGGCGTGGCATCGCTCTTCGCTACATACCAGGGAAGCACGATAAGATCATTCACGCTTGACCCGACCCTTATCGCTATGTTGGAAAAAACACGCGGGACATAGGTGAGCGGCCAGGCCTTAGGGTGATCTTTTTTTTCCGCCTTGAAGGCATACGCGAATTCGGCGGGCGAGGTGGCGAAATTCACAAATCCGCGTTTTTCGACGGAAGCGATCTGCTTCAAAGCGCTTTCTTTGTTCACGGCCTCTTCCGCGAAAAGAGAGTGTGCCCCCAGGAATAAAAACCCGACAAGGATCCACGCCATCTTTTTCTTTTTTTTATTTTCTAAATGGCTGGCAGGGATCGCCCCAATCTCCGTCCAAACTTTTTCTTTCTTTTCGAAAATGGTAGTTTGGGCG
>CAZPCF010000019.1:0-16647 GCA_964585045.1 uncultured bacterium | reverse complement strand
TCATTAAAGCTGCGCATAAAACACTTTCTCTCCAACTCCGGGCGACCTGTGGCGGCTATGGATCCACTGGCTTGAAAACGGCGCTAGAATGACCTCATCAGGACGGTGATCAGGTCCGCGGCCCAGCGGTAAATGTTATATTCCCGGACGACCTGGCGCATTTTCCGCATCCGTTCTTTCTTTTCTTCCGGTAACATGGTGAGCGCCTGGTGGATCGCTTCCGCGGTCCCTTCGACATCATAAGGATTGATCAGGAGGGCGCTTAAAAATTCATGGCTTGCGCCCGTGAAACGGCTCAGGATCAACACACCGTCCTCATCCTCGCGTGCGGATACGAATTCCTTCGCCACCAAGTTCATGCCGTCATGAAGCGAACTGACAAAGCAAAAATCTGACAATCGATAAAACTCGAAGATTTTCTTTTGATCGTGATGCTCTTCCAAAAAGAGAATGGGACGGTAGGATCCTTTCTGGAAGCGCTGATTGATCTTCTCAACAAGCCTCTCAACCTCTTTAAGATGATCCTGATAACTCCCGATCAACGTCCTGGAGGGAGCGCCCAGCTCGACAAAAACGAGCTCCCCCTGAAGCTGGGGATGTTTTTCAAGAACCCTCTCAATAGCCCGGAAACGTTCCAAAAGGCCTTTGGTGTAGTCGATACGGTCAACCCCGAGGCCGATCTTTTTACCCTTGAGACCGTAGTCCTGTTTTAATTTTTCGAGGGGATCTTTTCCGGTCTCCTGGACCGCGACATTGGGAGCCCCGGAGATGCTGATCGGGAACGGACGTACGGAACTCGATTTTCCGCCGCGGGTGACCTCGAAGTTCGCCCAGTTGATCTTACATTCAAGCGTGTGATCGACCGTATCCAGAAAATTGTTACAATGGAACTGCGTGTGGAAGCCAATGATATCGCTCCCAAGCATTCCTTCCAGGATCTCTTCCTGCCACGGACAGATCCCGAACGCTTCGGCGTTGGGCCAGGGAATATGCCAGAAGAGCGCGATCTTCGCGTCAGGTCTTTGTTCTTTGATCATTTTAGGGAGGAGCGCAAAGTGATAATCCTGGATCAGGATCAAAGGCGGATCGTCATTCAGTTCCTCAAGAAGCGCCGTAGCGAATTTCCGGTTCACTTCCTTATAGCAATTCCAGTCCTCGATCCTGAAAACGGGCCTTACGTGGCTGATATGGCAGAGCGGCCACAACCCCTCGTTTGAAAATCCGTAGTAATACCCCCTCTCCTCCGCCTCTGAAAGCCACACGCGTTTCAGGGTGAAAGAAGGCTTCCACGGCGGAACTTTGATCTTATTCTCTTTGTCGACGACTTCACGGTCCGCGTTGCCGGCACCGTGCGCGATCCAAAGTCCTCCGGTCGCCTGCATGACGGGATCCAGAGCCGTCACCACACCGCTGGCGGGCGTGATGCATTCGGTCTCGTTGCCCGTCTTACGATGGATGTAAGGTTCCCGGTTCGAGACCACATAAAGCTGCTTCCCGCGAAGCTGGGACTGCAGGTAATCCCTCAACCGGTCCTTCGTCCAGACCGTCCCCTCGGCATTAACGGTCCGGGATTGCTCCACCAGGTCAAACCGGGCCGCCTTGAGGCTGGCAGCCATGTGGCTGACCCCGTAAAGAAGTTTTTCAATATCCCCTTGCGCCTTCTCCGTCCTGGACTCCGCATCGGATTCAACCCCGAGGGCTTTTTGGACCATCAACCCGATACGGGCGATCGGTCCTGTAACGCTCCAACGGATGACCCAGAGTGAGACGATCGAGAGGATGACCGCCAGAATAGAAAAAGTCAGAGCCGAATTTTTCCAAAACTCTTTGATCTGGCTCACAATATAACCGCGATCATGGATAAGACCCAACGCGCCCGCCACCTGATCACCCTTGATCAAAGGAACAGCATGATAGTTGACCCTGCGCTCTGCCCACTTGCTGTTCACGTCCGCAGGGGCATTCTCGTCCATGACCTTAAGAGATTCTTTCTTGAAGAGATCTTCCTGCGCTAGTTCAGGCGGAAAAGCGATCCGCGGACCTTCCTTCATATCCACCACAAGGCCGACCAGTCTTTTGTGTCCTTGGAATTTTGAGATGAATTTCTGAACGCGGTCGGGCTGGTCCGTCCGCTCGAGAAAAGATTCGACCGCTTCCTTAAAAGTCTTGGCAAGCACGGTGGTGCGGAGCCGGAGTTCCTCATTCAGACGTTTTTCTTCGTTCTTCGCCTGAAAATAGGAAAAGCTCACAACCACAACGGTCGTGGCAATCAAAAGCGAGATGATAAGCCGGAGTGTTATTTTCACGACGGAGTTCCCGTTCCAGATTTCAAAATGCCCCCGCCTTGCTTCGCGCCCCAATAAAGCGTCCTATGCGGAAAAGGGATCTCGATCCCCAATTCGTCAAAACGGTTCTTAAGCCGCCGGCGATATTCCCTCGCCACCTCCCACTGCTTGATCGGCAACGTTTTCATGCGGCATTTGATGATCACGGCGGAGTCGGTAAAAGCGTCGACCCCGAGCATTTCCATATTCTCCAGGATCAATTTCCCAAAATAAGGATCCTTCTGCATTTCCTTTGCGATGTCTTTCATGATGCGCATCACATCATCCACATTTTCCTTATACGCAACCCCGATATCAAAAAGGGCCTGGGAATACCCTTTAGTAAAATTGATCACCGCCTTGATCTCTCCGTTCGGAATGAAAATGACCCGGCCCTCGAGATCGCGCAATTGCGTGACCCGCAAATTCATGGCCTCGACCAGCCCCCCCAGGTCCCCGATCTTGACCACATCGTTCACGCGAAACTGGCCTTCAAAGAGAATGAAGATCCCGTTGATAATATCCCGGATAAGATATTGCCCCCCGAACCCCAGAGCCAGCCCTACGATCCCGGCCCCGGCGAGGAGCGGAGCGACATCGATCCCGAAACTCTGAAGGAGCATATAAAGCCCCATGCCCACGATGAGGAGCGAACCGACCCATTTGAGGACGTGGGAGAACGTTTTGAGGCGCAAGGTCGCGTCATCATCGCGCAAGACTTCCTTCCGGGAGAGAAATTTCTCGAATCGTCTTAATGCGAAATGCAACAACACAAACAACGCCCAGCACAGAAGAAGGATCACAAGGGGCTTCCATGCCTTACTCTCCCACACGGTCCGTAAGATCTCATCCCACTTCCATTCGGACATTTTCATTGCCTCTACCTTTCCATGGTGAATTCGAAAACCGTCTCAGAAGAAAACTTCACGGCCCCGGCCCTAAGCGCCACTCACAGCGCCTGTTATTCTATCACTTTTTCTCTTGATTGTTCTTATGGGACTGAATGGCCACAAAAACAATAAAAAAAATAACCCCGCCCACCACCAGATAAACCGGTCCATCCCGAAGCAGCCACTCCATAACGACCCTCCTTTTATGGCAGGGCCCTTAAAATGAGGGGGCCGCCGCCTGACGTTATAACGTCAGATGGCGGCCCGACCATCAACACTACTTCCTCTTGGAAAAATCTCCAAGACCCGTTCCGTGATTTTTCTTCCGTTATTTTCCTCTGTCCCTTAAAGAAGGTCAAGCGCTATCGAGAATCTTTCTCTCGGCGTGCGCTGCCATTGAAATAAACGCGTCCTAGATTCTATTTATTGAGTTCATGGAACCGCCGAACAAGGGCGCCCGTTACTTTCAATATTTCTATTGACCGACCCAGGCGCAACAGGACGGGACATGCAACGTTTTAGAGGAAATGCCGACCCCCCGGCAACGGCCGCCATATCGAGGATCTTCTGTGTTCAAGATCTCTTTAAAAATCTTCTTTTTAAAAGGAAGCGGAACCTCTTGGGCCTTATCAAGAAAAGAAATGACCACGCCGAGATCAGACCCTCTGGCACAGGCATAGTGGAGGGAAAGCCAGCGGTCCCGTTCATTAAAATGAACACCGACAAGGCGACTGCCCTCAAGCATTTTCTTTCTCAACGCGATCAGATCCCTATGAAGACGCCAAAGAAAGCCATGATCCTTCGCTTTTTGATACGTCCAGGTGAGCTTGGAATCCAAAAATGTTTTTGGGGCATCCGGGTCCGGGATCTTTTTCCAGCCGAACGCGGCGAATTCTTTTTTTCTTCCTTCCTGCACCGCACGAATAAGATCCGGGTCCCCGTGATCGATAAAATACTGGAAGGGTGCCTTTTCGCCATATTCCTGTCCCATGAAGATCAGGGGCGTATTCGGGGAAAGCAGCAATAATACCGCTGCCAATTTTTGTTTTTTAAAATCCGCCAGCGTCGAAAGCCGGTCTCCCCAAGCGCGGTTCCCGACCTGATCATGATTCTGGATACAAGTCACCAACTTCCGAGGGTCAAGGTCTTTTACGGTGTTCCCATGATTTCTTTTCCGGAAATTTGAATATTGCCCGTCGTAGACAAATCCCTCCCGCAGTGCTTTCGTGATATCCTCCAGCTTGCCAAAATCCCCGTAGTACCCGCCCCGCTCCCCCGTCAAAGCGACATGTACGGCATGATGGAAATCATCGCTCCACTGCCCTGCGAGTCCGTACCCTTTTTGTCTGAGCGGCCGGATGATCCGGGAATCGTTCAGATCGCTTTCCGCGATCACATGGACTTGCCGGCCCAGTTTCCGGGCCTGCCTTTGAACTTTTTCATTCAGCTCCTGAAGGATGTGCTTTTTGCTATGATCAAATATTCCATGAATGGCGTCCAGCCGCAACACATCGCTATGATATTCCGTAACCCAATAAAGCGAATTGTCGGTCACAAAACGGCGGACCCCCACATTTTGGGCATCATCATAATTGAGCGCGTCGCCCCAGGGCGTGTGGTATTTCTTTGTGAAATAGGGTCCGTATCCGTGCAGATAATTTCCCTCAGGCCCCAAGTGATTATAAACAACGTCCATGCAAACCGCTAAACCGGCCCGGTGGCAAGCATTGATGAATTTTTTCAGCCCCTCGGGGCCGCCGTAGCTATTCTGTACCGCATAAAGACCCACTCCGTCATAACCCCAGTTCCTTTTTCCCGGAAACTGCGAGACCGGCATGATCTCGACGCAAGTGATCCCTAGTTTTTTAAGATACGGGATCTTTTTGATCGCGGCTTTAAAGGTCCCCGCGGAGGTGAAGGTCCCGATGTGAAGCTCGTAGAAGATCGCTTGGGAAAGAGGGATCCTTTTCCATTTGGGATCCGTCCATTTAAAACCATCGGGATCGATAATGCAGGAAGGTCCGTGAACGCCGTCCGGTTGGAAACGCGAAACCGGATCGGGCCGGTCATCTTTTCCGTTCAACCGGTAAAAATAACGGTCACCGGGGCGGGCCTCTTTGACCTTGGCATGAAAATAGCCTTCGGGATCTTTTTTCATCCTGGTCAGAAGGGAATGCTTACCTTGAAGGAGTTTGACCTCGACTTGAGAACAAAAAGGAGCCCAAACTTTAAACGAGGCTCCTTGGCGACCTAAAACATGCGCACCAAGCTCTAACGACCAGGAAGACATCCTCTTTACGCCTTAGCTTCCAGCAAACTCAGGATCCCGTTCAAAGGGATGGAAACCCAGTCGGGACGGTTGTTGAGTTCATAATTCAATTCGTAGATCGCCTTTTCGAGGATGAAAATGTTCAACAGGACAGAACGTTCTTCTTTATCCTTCGGAAGAAGCGCGCTGCTCTTCACTGTCTCCAAATAGGCCCGGAGATACGCGGAAGAAACCCAAAGGTACCAAAAACACGCCCAGGGTTCGAGTAGCTGAGCTTCTTTGGCCGGAACGATCTTTTCCGAGATCTTTTGCGCAAGCGCCGCATAGGCGGCGTAGTGGAAAGAGCGAAGCATGCCCGCCACATCCCTCAAGGGAGAACGTTTCGATCTTCTTTCCTGGAAGGAACGCATCGGTTCGCCCTCAAAGTCAATGATCGTAAAATCTTTTCCTGTATAAAGCGCCTGCCCCAAATGAAAATCCCCGTGATGACGTATCCTTAACCCTGAGATCTTCCGGTTGAGGAGTTGCTGGAATTTTCCCAACACCTCCTGTTGTTTATCTAAAACCATCTTCGCCTTCGGCTGCACGGCTTCCGGAAGATATTTCCAGCGTTTCCCCAGGGCCTGAAAAACCTTGTTCGAAAGATTCCGCATGGATTGATAAAGTGAACGCTGGTAAAAAGGCGCGAAGGGTTCCGGGATGAATGCAGGATCTTCCGGCTCTGAAGCAAGCGCCAGATGCATTTCCGCGGTCCTTTTTCCGAGTAGCCGGGCGGTCTCCAAATACGGATTGACGAGTTCTGTCGCAAGAGGGTTCACGTCCCCATCCGCCAGCTCCAGCGGGCTCTTTCCCGTATCCAGCTTGATCTCAAATTTGTTGGGCCGGGACAAAATCCGCTCGAAATAACTCGAAAGCGCATCCCGAGTATATTGCCAGGCATCCCCCTGATTGGTCACAAAGCTTTGAAGGATCCCGAGCGTCATCGGAGGATTCCTGCCCTTCACGTATTCCAACGCGCCCATGACAGCCGGGATATTCTTGAAATCTGTTTTTTCCGTGATAAAACGCCCGATCTCCAGGTCCGGATTGAGCCCCTCCTCAATACGGCGGAAGAGTTTCAAGATCAGCTGCCCGCCGTAGATCACCGAGGTGTTACTTTGCTCCGCCTTCATAAGCGTGGCTTCCGGAGGAACCGAATTCGAAGGCCATATTTTTCGAAAAGCTGTTGTAGCGGTCGAACGGACATCTCCGAACATTCCTTTAAAGACCCGACGGCGCCGGATCCCCTCTAAAAGCGCAGTGGTGAATGACCGTTCCACCTCTGCCTCATACAACACCCCATCTGAGTTCCCCTCCTTAGCTCTCACCTCCAAGGAGGCGATCACCGAAAGAGGAAATTGCACCTGAACCTCGGCCGCCCTTTGCCCGGACGCATAAGCGAGGGGCAGAAGATATTGTTCGGATTCTCCTTCCGAATACTCCACCTTCAGGAACAGGAGAAATGCGTCCTCCGGCGAACAAGGAACCGTGATCGCCTCGAGGATCTGTGTTCGTTTTATTTTCCGCGCTTTACCTCCGAACCAACGACGGTTCTTGATGTAGTCCGGGAGTAAAGCTTCAAGCTGGATCTTCGGGTCTCCCTTGAGAACACGGGGCCAGGTTTCTTTTACTATGATCTTTTTAAGTTCTGCACTCGGCTGTAGCGCCGCCGGAAGCTGGGTCGCGCGGTGATGTTCCAGGGTGAACCAGTAAAAGGAGTGGGGCCCCAGCGTCACAAAGTAAGGAAGGTCCCCGATCGAAGGAAAATCGATGCGTCCGAACATCTCCACAGGGATCATCCCTTTATAAGCAGAAAGATCGATCTCTGCGCATTGCACGAAACGGGAGAGATTGGCGACGACCAGAATGCGCTCTTCCTGGTATTGCCGGATAAAAACAAGGACCTTTCCGTTCTCCGGCGTAAGGAATTCGATGGTCCCGCGGCTGAAAGCCTTGGACCGTTTGCGGAGCGCGATCAGCCGTTTCATCCACCAAAGAAGCGAGTGCATGTTGCTCTGCTGCGCTTCGACATTCACCGTCTCATAGTTATATTCGGGATCGATGATGACCGGTAAATAAAGACGCTGTGGGTTCGCGCGCGAAAAACCCGCGTTCCGGTCCGAGCTCCACTGCATCGGCGTCCTGACACCGTTGCGATCCCCCAGATGGATATTATCCCCCATGCCCAATTCGTCGCCATAGTAAATGACCGGTGTCCCCGGAAGAGAGAATAAAAGACCATTCATCAGCTCGATCTTGCGCCGGTGGTTCCCTAAAAGAGGCGCGAGACGTCGACGGATCCCGAGATTGATCCGGGCCTTGGGATCATTGGCATAGACCCGGTACATGTAGTCCCGTTCTTCGTCCGTGACCATCTCAAGCGTTAATTCATCATGATTACGGAGAAAGATCGCCCACTGACAGGCGTCCGGGATCGTGGGTGTTTGGTGAAGGATATCCACGATCGGGAACCGGTCTTCCATATGGATCGCCATGAACAGACGCGGCATGATCGGAAAATGAAAGGCCATATGGGACTCGTCCCCGCTCCCGAAATAAGCCGCGGCATCTTCGGGCCATTGGTTGGCTTCGGAAAGCAGCATGCGATTCTTGAATTTCCGGTCGATATGTTTTCGAAGATCCTTCAGGAATTGATGCGTCTCCGGAAGATTCTCACAGTTGGTGCCCTCCCGTTGATAAAGATAAGGGACCGCATCCAGACGCAATCCATCGACTCCCATCCCTAACCAAAAATCCAGGACCCCCAGCATCGCCTTACGCACTGCGGGGTTATCATAATTCAGGTCGGGTTGATGCGAATAGAACCGGTGCCAGAAATAAGCCTTTGCGACCCGGTCCCATGCCCAATTGGAATTCTCGTAATCTTTAAAGATGATCCTTGCGTCTTTATACTTATCGGTACTGTCGCTCCAAACGTAAAAATCACGCTCTTTGGTACCCGGCAATGCCCGTCTTGCGCGATGGAACCATGGATGCTCCTCCGAAGTATGGTTCAGGACCAGTTCGGTGATGACACGCAGGCCTCGATGCTTCGCCTCCCGGAGAAAAAACTTGAAATCCGCAAGATCCCCATAGGAAGCATGGACATTTTCGTAATCTGAAATGTCATAACCATCATCCTTGAGCGGCGAAGGGTAAAAAGGAAGGATCCAGATCGCGGTGACGCCAAGGTCCTGGAGATAGTCCAGCTTTTCCGCGAGCCCCCGGAAATCCCCGCTTCCGTCCCCGTCGCTGTCAAAAAAAGCGCGGACGTTGACTTCGTAAATGATCGCGTCCTTGTACCAAAGGGGGTTCTCTTCCATGCATCGACCTTTATATCATTTGTTATTTTTTAAGCAAGAAGATGTGCGCCGGACATCTCCGGGGATCCAGCCGCACATAATTATTCGAACCTTTCCAATAATATTTTTCACCCGTAAGGAGGTCCTTCATCTGGTAGGTCTGCCACTCTTCGATCCCGAATTTCCCGATCGGCAGATGGATCAGGTCCTCCCGGACATTGAAGGGATCCAAATTGACAACGACGACAATGATGTTTGAATTATCCGCCGTCCTTTTTCCGTAACAAAGGATCGCGTCAGTGCAGGATCCATAGAATTCCAGATTTTCATAATCCTGCAGCGCGGGATTCCCCTCCCGGATACCGTTCACTTGAGCAATGAAATCCTTGATGTTGCCGGGCCGGTCCCAATCCCAGACCTTGTATTGATATTTCTCCGAATCCAAGTAATCCTCAGAACCCGAAGCCTTGGCCCGGTTCTCGCAGAGTTCAAACCCGTTGTAGATCCCGTACGAGGAGGAAAGCGTGGCGGCCAAAACGAGACGGATCATGAAGGCGGGACGGCCGCCTTTTTGTAAAAACTCATGGAGAATGTCCGGCGTGTTCACGAATAGATTTCCGCGGTAATAATAACGCATGTCCGTTTGCGTCAATTCTTCAAAATATTCTCTGAGTTCTTGTTTGGCATTCCGCCAGGTGAAATAGGTATAGGATTGCGTGAACCCTACCTTGGCCAGGAACTTCATCACTTTGGGCCTTGTGAACGCCTCGGCAAAAAAGATCGCGTCCGGATAGTCCCGCTGAACTTCGTCGATCAGCCATTTCCAGAAACCAAGGGGCTTGGTATGCGGGTTGTCAATGCGAAAGATCCGCACGCCCTTCCCCGCCCAGAACAGAACAATACTTTTCATTTCCTCCCAAAGTTCGCGCCGCTTTTCGCAGTGAAAATTAAGCGGGAAAACATCCTCGTATTTCTTGGGAGGGTTCTCGGCATAGTGGATCGTACCGTCCGGACGGTGATGGAACCATTCGGGGTGTTCTTTAACATAGGGATGGTCCGGAGAACACTGGAACGCGATATCCAATGCGATCTCGATTTCAAGATCTTGAGCTGCCCGGACGAATTTTTCGAAATCTTCCAGGGTCCCAAGTTCCGGGTGCACGGCCTTGTGACCGCCTTCCTTGCTGCCGATCGCCCAGGGTGATCCCGGAGAATTTTTATCCGCTACAAGCGAATTATTGGGCCCCTTGCGTTTGGTGGTTCCGATCGGATGGACCGGCGTTAGATACAACACGTCAAATCCCATTTGTTTGATCTCGGGCAAACGCCGGATACAATCTTTGAAAGTCGCACTTTTGTTTTCTTTCCTCCCCTGAGACCTGGGAAAGATCTCGTACCAGGAACTGTATTCGGCCTTCTTCCGGTCTGCCACAAGCTCGAAGGATTCCGAAACGGTTTCAAGTTGCCTCAAGGGGTGTTTTTCCAGGAGCTCCGCAAGCCCCGGAGCGCGTATCAGGGCCAGGACCTCCGTACTGATCCCTTTGGCGGCCGCCAGGGACTTGATAAGACGCAAAACCGTATCCCGTTCCTTCCCGGACGTATTCGCGCTCACCTTCTTTAAAAAAACGAGTCCTTCAAGCACATCGCTTTCCACGGACGGCGTCACAAGACATTTCTTTTCAACGTGGCTCATCCACGAGGCCACGGGATCCATCCACGCAGCGATCCGGTACAGATAGCGGGTATTTTTTGAAGGGAGGAATTCGCCGCGCCAGCGGTCATTTTCAAGAAACCGGACAGGGGATTCCTTCCAGCCTTCTTTCGCCTTTTCCCTGTATTGGATACAGGCTCCGAGCACATCATGCCCGTCTTTGAAGATATCCGCAGAGACGGAGACTGTATCTCCCGCGGTGCATTTGACCGGATACTTCCCAAGATCCACGGCTGGCTGAATGCCCTCGATGATAATGCCAGACATCCCCTGGAGCTGGCACACTGGCACCTCTTTTTTAAAGGGAACTTTTTTGGGGGCAATGCTTCTTTTTTCGCTTTTCACTCTTCCTCCTTCAGCATTCATGGGCAGTCATTATTTACGGACAAAAAAGAAAAATATTCATTCCCAACGGCGGCAATTGGCAATTCAGTGAAAAAGGCCGCCCGTGCCAGGAAACCGGGTCCGCATGAAGCCCTCCCTGGTTCCCCAGTCCGCACCCGCCGTAATCGAACGCCTCGCTGTTGAAGATCTCTTTATAAAATCCCGGCCTCGGAACGCCGACCCGGTAATTTTCCCGGATCACCGGCACCATATTGAACGTAAAAACAAGCAGCTGATTTTTATCCTTCGACCAGCGAAGAAAACTGACGACGGAACTGTCCACATCGGAAAAATCGATCCATTCAAAACAGTCGCTCGAAAGATCCCCTTCATAAAAAGCCGGATAATTCCTGTAAAGCCGGTTGAGGTCCTTGATGACAAGGCCGATCCGCCGGTGGCGCGCGTAATGAAGCAGGTGCCAGTCCAATGACTGGGTCGCACTCCATTCCGCCCACTGCCCGAAATCACTCCCCATGAAAAGCATTTTTTTGCCCGGGTGGGCGAACATATATCCGAGAAAAAGCCGGAGGTTCGCAAATCTCGACCAATCATCGCCGGGCATTTTCCCGAGAAGAGACCCTTTGCCGTGGACCACTTCATCATGCGAGATCGGAAGCACGAAATTTTCGGAGAACGCATACCACATGGAAAAGGTCAGCATGCCGTGATGGAATTTCCGGTAGACCGGGTCCTTGGAAAAATAATCCAGCGCGTCATGCATCCATCCCATATTCCACTTCAAGCTGAAGCCAAGCCCTCCCATGTAGGTCGGTCTGGAAACATTCGGCCAGGCCGTGGATTCCTCCGCGATGGTCAAAATACCGGGATACCGGCCGTGAACCACTTCGTTGAATCTTTTCAGAAAAGCGACTGCTTCCAGATTTTCCCGGCCCCCGTAGATGTTCGGCTCCCACTCCCCGGGCTTCTTCGCATAATCCAGATAAAGCATGCTCGCGACCGCATCCACCCGAAGCCCGTCAACGTGGTATTTATCGAACCAGAAAAGAGCATTCGAAATGAGAAAATTCTGCACCTCTTTTTTCCCATAGTCAAAGACCAGCGTCCCCCACTCCTTGTGTTCTCCTTTTTTCCAATCCTTGTAGGCATAGAGCTGCGTTCCGTCAAAATCCACAAGACCATACCCATCTTTCGGAAAATGGGCCGGCACCCAATCAAGGATCACCCCGATACCGTTCTGGTGACAATGATCCACTAAATACATCAACCCGTAGGGATCGCCAAATCGGCTCGACGGCGCGAAATAATTGACGACCTGATAACCCCAGGATTCATCAAGTGGATGCTCCATGACCGGTAAAAGCTCGAGATGTGTGTATCCCATTCCTTTCACGTAGCGCACAAGCTGATGCGCCAGGTCTTGATAGCTCAAGAACCCCCACCCCTTTTTTTCGTCCCTTGCCCAGGAACCCAGATGGACTTCGTAGACGGAAATGGGCTGGTCGATCGGATTTCGTCCGGCACGCGCTTTGATCCACTCCCCGTCGTTCCAACGGAAGTGATCGAGCCGGGTCACCACCGACGCCGTATGGGGTCTTAATTCAGCTTTGAACGCGTAGGGATCTGCTTTGATCCGTATTCCCTGATCGACCGAGGAGCGGATCGCGAATTTATAGACTTCATTTTCCTGCAATCCGGGGATAAAAAGCGCCCAAACTCCCGAGAAATGGACCCGCATCATGGGGTGCTCTCCCGGGGTCCAATGATTGAAATTTCCGACCACGCTGATGCTTTTGGCATTCGGTGCCCATACGGCAAAATGGACTCCCGCGACACCGCGAACGCTCATTGGTTTCGCACCGAATTTTTCGTAGCTGTCAAAATGACTTCCTTCCCCGATCAAATAGATGTCGTAATCACTTACTTGAGGGGGGAACGCGTAGGGGTCCTCTGCTTCCTGGGAAAAACCCGTTTCATCATTGAACCCGATGCGGTATTGAGGGATCGCGCCGGTGTCCTTGATCGTGACCTGATAAAGTCCCCCGGGATGGATTTTTTCCATCTTTTTCTTCCCGTTCCCGGAACCGGCCACGCGGATCCAGGCATCAACCGCACGCGGGAGAAATGCCCGGATCTCCATCGACCGGCCCTGCGATGAATCATGAGGGCCCAGGATCTCGAACGGTTCGTCGTCCTCAAATGAAACAACCCTCTTTATTCCTTGGGACGCAAGATTCCCATTTGTTTTTTTACCCGTAAACCAAGATCTTTTATTTTTCTTTAAAAGCACTTTGGACATCCTGACCCTTGTTGAGGTGTTTAGGCCTCGGTCGTTAACATGGCAACGCTCAAACTATGAAAAATTTCCGCCAATCGAACAAACGGCTCTGCCCCATCGGAATACACCTTGACTTCTTTACCCGTAAAAATATCCTTGAGCTTTCCTTTGAGTCGAAAATCTTTAGGCAGAACAACCTTTGTATCTTTCCAAACCGTTTCCCCAAGAGGAGGCTGCCCGGGTTCCAGGATCAGTTCCGTAAAAAAACGGCCGGCGATCACAAGAACACACTGCCCGTCTTTTTCCCGCATGAAAGCGACCCCATTCTTTCCCTTTTCTCCCTCTACTTTCAAGGGGATATAATTTCCGTCAAGAAACAACTCCGGATGCGCCTTACGCAAGATCAACCCCTTGGCCAGGACCAACAATTTGATCCCTCCGGACTTTTCTCCTGTCAGGTCCCTAAGGGAATCTTTTTCGAACGGTTTGAGAAGAGAACCTTTATGGAAACCATGGAGCAGGTTCTTTCGCAGTTCAAAGTCGACCGGCCTGCGGTTGTCCGGATCCACCAGACAATAGCTCCAAAGCTCAGTGCCCTGGTAGGTATCTGTCACTCCGGGCGATGCCACT
The DNA here is from genome assembly GCA_964585045.1 of uncultured bacterium. Classification (GTDB taxonomy): domain Bacteria; phylum Omnitrophota; class Omnitrophia; order Omnitrophales; family Aquincolibacteriaceae; genus Aquincolibacterium. The sequence goes on along the minus strand of CAZPCF010000019.1, from coordinate 2,862 downwards.
TTGAGAACAAGCGCCGACAGGGAATTGAGTTTGCCGAAATAGGAGACCTTTTCCTGGAAAGGCAGAAAATCTTTTAGGAAATTATTTTCTTCCTCGGGGCTCAGGATCGCGTAGATGTATTTTTGGATCGCCTCTTCATATTCTTTATTCGGGTTGACCCAATTGGTATAGGTTTTGGCTTCCCGGATGGATTTCAGTACGTATTCCCAGATCCGGTCCGCAAGAGGAGGTGTTTCTTTTCCGTCTTCCCCGGGCTCGGGCCATGCCCCGATCAAGGTCTGATAAATAAAATATTCCGTATTGCGGCGAGGTTCCGCCACATTCTTGATCATGGTCTTGTGTTTGTCATTGATCATCGCCCATCGCGTCAAGACATTCTTCCAATCTTCCGGTATTTCGCTCAATACGTTAAGCCTCATTCTCACATCTTCGCCGCGCTTCGTGTCATGGGTCGAAGTGCAGTTCATGCCGTAAGGCCATCGATCGAACTTCAGCTTATTGAAATGATGGAACTCCTCTTTGGAATATCCGAAGTGGAACGGGTCGCCTCCCACTTCATTCAATGAAACGAACCTGTTGTAAATGTAAAAAGAGGTATCCTCCAAGCCCTTGGCCATGATCGGCCCTGTGATCTGTTGGAACCGAAGCACAAATTCCCGGTAGACCTTTCTTGATCCCGGCGTCACCCAAACATCGAGCTTGAGGAGAAGAACCTCCCTTAAAAAATCGTAAACGGCCGGATTGAGCGCGGGGGTTCTTGCCTTCGCTTTTTCGATGGCGATGTTGATATATCGCTCGTCACGTTCTGAAATGGCTTCGTCCAAAGGTGAGACATAGGTCCGGTAGACCGGAAAACAAGCGATGACTTCGCGGATCGCAAGCGTGAGATTGTTGCGCGTAAAATCCCGGTAATGCCGGTCTTTTTCGGAAATGAGATCGAGGCGATGCCCCAAGGTATTGATCTCGCTTGCCATGTGGACCAGGGCAAAAAGCTTTTTTTTGTCATAGAGCAATTGATCAAAATCGATCGGATGCCCGATAAAGGATCCATAGATCTCGGAAAAATCTTTCTGCCGGTCCTGGTCGACAAAAACCCCGTTCAACACATTAAGAAAATCGTAACCCACGGTGCCATGGACGCTCCAGTTTTCGGGCAAAAACTCTTTCCGGTCTAGGATCTTTTCCGCGACAACGTAAAGGGGCCTTGCGGATGCGAACTCCTCACCCTCCAACGCCTTCTCGACCTTCTCCGGAAAGGATCCCTCTGAGACCGTGCCGTCTTTGGCCGCGGCCGCCTCTCCCGCATGAGGCCATTCTTTTTCTGCCAACAGTTTCAAGTATTTGCGTTGCAATTTTCTGAAATAAACCGGCGGGTCATAAAGTCCGTCCGGATGATCGATGCGAAGGCCCTGGACCTTTCCCTCGGCGATCCATTCAAAAATAAGACGGTGATAATATTCAAAGACCCTGTCATCTTCCATCCGGATGGCCGCGAGTTCATTGATGTCGAAGAATCGCCGGTAATTGATCTCTTCTGAGGCGGTCTTCCAGAACGCCATCCGGTAAACTTGCAGGTCCAAAAACCGGTCAAGCAGATCAAAACTTTCGAGATCGCCTTTTGTCCCGTTAAAGATCCGCACGCGTGACTCGACGAATTCTTTAACAGGTTTTGACCGGGCCACAAGTTCGGCAAGCCTTTTTTTCGCGATCTCTTTTTCCCTGCTCCGTTCCTGCACCTTCGCCGGATCGACCTCGATCCTTCCCGGAAGCTTCTTGAAGGCCGTGAGCACGCTCAAGTATTCCGAGATCTCCTCGCTATCCTCTTTCAATCGCTCCTTCAATTTTTCGATCCCGTATTCAAGAAGGACGGGATAAGTTTGGGGATCCACCGGAAAGCGATTATCAAAATATCGGACGTGTAATTCTCCCCTCTCCTCACTGAACTCCACCTGGATCTCCTGCCGGTCGAGCACCCGGCCGTAAAGATCCCCTAAGATGGGAATAAGGACCTTATTCTCAAGCTCTGCCTTGACGGGTTGCCATTCGATATCAAAAAAATGGGCATAGACCGAACCGGGACCATTCTCGAGAACATCCAGCCATAATGCATTATGACTGCCTGCGATCCCCATATGGTTGGGAACGGTATCCAGGATCATGCCCATTTTCAGCTCTCTTAAACGGTCGCAGAAAGCCTCAAAATCCGCCTTCGAGCCTAGTTCGGGATTCAGCTGGGTCGGATCGGTCACGTTATAACCGTGTAAACTTCCGGGAACGGCCTTGACGATAGGCGATAAATAAACCGCCTCGATCCCCAGGTCGCACAAATAAGGAAGGATGGAACGGGCATCGCGGAAGGTAAAACCGGAGTTCATCTGCAACCGGTAGACCGACGAAGGGCAATAGGCCAGCTGCCGCTTCTTCAGCAGGAAATCTTTGACGGTTTTTTCGCTAAGCTCCTCATGCTTCAACATTTAGATCCTCCTCCGCCCGTTATTTTATCACAGATCCTGATCCTCACGAAGCTCGTTCGATTTCAATTGTGTTTTAAATGTGTTATCTATAAAATCACACGCGCTCGAGGCTGTTTTACAGGATGCTTTCCACGACCCTTCTTTTGGATAACAGGGCGCGCAAATACTAAAAAATAAAGCTAGCTTTATTCTTATGACAAAAAAAACCTCTATCAAACTCCTGCCGGGGAAGCCCTATCCCCTTGGCGCCACTTGGGATGGAACCGGTGTTAATTTCGCGATCTTCTCAGAACACGCCACGAAGGTCGAACTTTGTCTTTTTGATTCTCTGGAATCCCAAGAGGAATCTCGCCGCATGATCCTGCCCGAGCAAACCGACATGGTTTGG
>CAZPCF010000018.1:0-17135 GCA_964585045.1 uncultured bacterium | reverse complement strand
TTTTGATAAATTCAGGGATCTTCACATTGACCGGACAACCCGCCACGCAGGGGCGTGTCTTGCACTGAAGACATCGGAGCGCTTCTTCCTTGGCCTGCTCAGGCGTATACCCCAGCGCGACCTCTTTAAAATTCTTGATCCGCTCTTCGGGCTTCTGTTCCGGGATGGGGACCTTCTTGAGACTCATATTCGGGGCCATGTTAATCGACCCTCAACCCGATCTTGCAAGAATGCGCTTCTTCGGTTTTATACATGCCTTGCCGGCGCATCAATTCGTCATAATCCACCTGGTGACCGTCAAAATCCGGCCCGTCCACGCAAGCAAATTTCGTCTGCCCCCCGACCGTCACGCGACATCCGCCGCACATGCCGGTCCCGTCCACCATGATGGGATTCAAGGATACATTGGTCTTGAGGCCCCAGGGCTTCGTCAAAAGACTGACGAACTTCATCATGATCACCGGCCCGATGGCAATGACCTCGTCATATTTTTCACCCGCCTCGACAAGCTGTTTAAGCTTCTCTGTCACAAGACCCTTGGTCCCGTAACTCCCGTCATCGGTCGTAACATAAACATTCTTGCAGAACTTGGAGAATTTTTCTTCGAGGATAATGAGGTCTTTCGTTCGCGCTCCAAGAATGAGGTCGACGGAGGTCCCCATCTCACTCAGCTTTTTGAGCTGAGGATAAAGCGGCGCGGCACCGACCCCGCCTCCGATCCCGATCACGCGTTTAAGGGGATGCAACTCCGTAGGTTGGCCCAAAGGCCCCACAAAATCCACGATCCCTTCTCCGACTTTTTTTCCACTGAGCTTTTGGGTGCTGTAGCCAACAGCCTGGTAGATGATGGTGACCGAACCTTGTTTACGGTCATATTCCGCGATCGTCAAAGGGATGCGTTCGCCTTCATCATCCACACGGAGAATAATGAACTGACCCGGCTCACAATGACGCGCGACGTACGGCGCCAGGATCACCATTTCTTCCACGTTGTTATTCAGACTTTTCTTCTCAAGAATGGTGTACACGGGAATATCCTTCGTTGGATGGTCTCGACTTACTTGATGGGAGTGGATTATATCCGAATCTGGAAGTTTTAATAAACTTTTTTTGAATGAACTGGTCGGGCAGAAAGGGGACAGGCATTAATTGACTGCCTGTCCCCTTTCTGCCTGCCCCTCACTTTAAAATTTTCTCATCGGTTGAACACCAAGCGGGATCGACGATGCAGAGGAATACAAGATCGGTCTTGCCGGTATTTTCGATATATTGAACAGCATTAGGCGGGATATCGATCACAGCGCCGGGGCCCACTTCCGCGGTTTCGCTATCCACATGCATGTGTCCTTGCCCTTCCAGAATGTAATAGACCTCGGAAGTTTTTAGCGCGTGGGGCTTGGTCTTAGTGCCGGACTTCACGACAGCATGAGCGAGACTGTAACGATAAGCACGTTTGTCAGTTTTGGCATTCAGAAGCTCGCGAAGATAGCAGGCATCCCCCGCGATAAATTCCGGGCAATCCTTTAACTGGCGGATGAGCATAGGATGTTATTCTCCGATGTCTTCGTTCCAAAGTTTGAGCTTGAAAGCAATAAAATTACTCATTATCTTTTTGCATTCCGAAAGATCGAGGTTCACAAGCTTGATGCCGTGCTTCCTGGAGTAGGCCTCGGGGCCTTTGAAAGTTTTGTTCTCCCCAATCACTACGACCGGAATTTTATAGAGAAGAATAGCGCCTGTGCACATATCACACGGAGAAAGCGTCGAATAGATCACGCGCTTCTGATAGTCCCCGGTTTTCAGGCGACCGGCATTTTCAATGTCATTCTTCGAACACAATGCCGCCGATGTAAAAATGCAGGATCTCCCGCATCCAGACCACCCGCCCTTTACGCTCTAAAACAGGTACTGGATGGTTATACGGCTTGATCTTGAGAGTATATTTTTCGCCGGAATGGAACGACTTTTCAGATTCAAGACACATGCCCGTTTTGGAGAGATTAGAGCAATAGCCCCGGAACCCGGAGCTCGAACCCGCGCCTTCCAAGGGGATCAGGTCTACAGGACCCAGAGCGTTTTCCCTTGCGCTCAAACGCTGCTCACTGTTCTTACCGAATTCCAGTTGCGCGGCTAAAAGATCCAGAATAAGAGAGTAGTGCTTAACTTCGTCGGCCGCGACCTTTCTAAGGTTATTAATGATACTCTCATCGCTCAATTGTGCGATCGTATCGTTCACAAGATAGATCATCCTTCTTTCCACATGCGCAAGCTGTTCGAAATACCGGATGTAATCTTCTCTAGTAAACATCTTGCTGCACCTCCTTGACGCTCGCGAGCAACCCCTCATAGACCTTTGCATGGGATTCCGATTCTTTCTTGAGGAGCAGCAGCAGTTCTTTGATCCTCACCTGGGCTTCCGGCTTGAAACCGGAAAGAAATAGAGTGGTGCTAAGATGCTTGGTATAAAGAGGGATCGCTTTCTCCTCTTCATCAAGGCCCCTTTGAAGCATCACAAGCAATTCTTCTTTTGTCATATCAATCCTCCGCCCACGAATCCTTAAAATAAGAATCAGCCAAACTGTTCTTGAGTGCCCGTCCAGCCTCCGACCCGGAAGCGATCTTCCAATCGGTCTCTTTATCAACGTTAAAAAACACCAACGCTCTTACCGCCGGCATGCTCTTCACTTCCGTAAGCGCCTCATCGATCCAGTGCGCCTTGTCCCCCCCGGTGGAAGTCGTGCCAAACTCCGAGATCATCACGGGTTTCTGATATCGCTTGACCACTTCCCCATAGACCCCGGAAAAAAGATCTTTGAAACTTCGCCACCGGCTCCACGGCTGCGTCGGTCCCCAGTTATAACCGTCCAACCCGATATAATCTACAAAGCGGTCGCCGGGATAACATCGCCCATAATCGTTTTCTCGCGGCACATTCTCGGCATTGATCGAAAACACCCAGCGAACATTACTAACACCGGCTTCGTCGAACACCTTACGGACATGCCGGAACATCTCCATATAGGTTTCTTTGCCAATCTTACTAGCGGACCAGGGATACCAGTCCCCGTTCATCTCGTGCGCGAATCTTAAAAGGACAGGCTTTCCGATCGCTTTCAGCCTCAACGCGAACTCACGAATATACGCGTTATCCTTGCCGCCGAGTAAAGCGCCGTAATCGATCGCGGCTTTCTGCGATGCGACCCAAGGTTCCCACGTGATCATAAGCACGGACCCGCTACCGTAAACATCGCGGATGACCGTCTCATCAGGGTACTTTCCCCAATCCAAAAAAACCAGGACGACCGCGGGCCGTTTACCGTAGTCCGCCTCGAATTGTTCGATCGAAGCAACCGTCGGCCTATTCTCCAGAAAAGCTCCCGTTAAGCACCCTGTTCCCTTTTTACCGGCACAAGAATCGAATAACACGCACGCCCCCAAGGCCAAGATAACAGCGGCCGCTCGTTTCACTTTGATTCCCGGTTAAAATAAAAAATGCTCGAAAAGACCAGGAACTGATAGAACATCCAAAAGCCGTTGATGATCAACGCCGGTTCACGCTCATAGATAAAGCGGTTCGCCGCCCACACGCAGGCGATAAAGGTCGCTGCTATCACCGAAAGCTGGGGCCAGAGCACACGGTAAGGGATCGCCCCTCCTTTTGCCTTGGAAGTCACCCCGAACGAGAGCTTGATACCTAAAAGAGCGGCAAATGCGGCTTTCATATGGACATAAAAGGTTGTCGCTCCCAAAAGCTGTCCGGGGATAAGGTCACGGGGTTTGTAATTCCTCTTTCGCAGGGAAAAATAAAAAATGCTCGCGGAAAGCAGCATATAGGGCAGAAAAGATAAAAAATAAACTTCCGGCCGGATAAAAAAAGACGGTACCTTGAAAAAGATATAGAGAAGGGGCCCCAGGATCAAAGTGAAATAAGCGAGCCCGACCCAGTAGTAAGTGCCGGAAAGAAAGTACTGGAACCATTGCCCCGGCTTCATCGAAAAAGGTTTCGTAAAGAACCGGGCGACGAGACTTTTAAATACCTGAATGGTCCCGGCTGCCCAGCGGAATTGTTGTGTGAAAAAACCGATCAGGTCCTCGGGGCCCATCCCAAAGACACAGACATGGTTGTAGTAAAGCGAAGAGAAGCCGTGCGTGTGAAGTCTTAGGGAAGTCGCGAAATCCTCCGTCACGGTCCTTTCGTCCATCCCGCCGATCGTTCTAAGAGCGCTAACCCTCAAGATAACGTTCGTTCCGCAACAGAACATCGAATCCACGATCCCCTTGCCGTCGCAAATGTACTCGTAAAAGACCGCCTGTTGAAGCATCGCGGCCCGCGCGACCCGGTTATTTTCAATGTTCGTATAGAACTGCGGCGTCTGGATAAAACCGAGCTTTTCATTCGCCTCCATGATCGGGACGAGCGGATTAAGGAAATCCGGCATCGGATTACTGTCCGCGTCAAAGATCACAAGATATTTCTCGGTCATCTGCTCCAGGAAATCGTTAATGATCCCGGCCTTCGCGCCGTGCCACGGTTTGGTGCGACGAAAAAGCGTCAGGTGATGCTCCCGCGCGAGCTCCTCGGCTTCTTTGTGGTATTCCTCTTTAATGCTGTCATCCAGGAAATAAACCCGTTTATTCTTATATTCGATGTTATTGACCGTGATAAAAGTTTCCGCAAGCACCTCTTTGGGTTCGTGCCGGGCTGCGGTAATGATGGCGACGGAGGGCTGCGCATTTTCTTCGAGGACCTGGGCGCCTCCTAAAATAGAGGCTATGTCCCGTGCTTTCTTTCTGCTCCAGAGGATCGCGACCGAATAACCGATCCCGTGGAAAAGGATAAAACCTTCGGCCAAAAGCAGTAGCACGGCAAAAACACCGTCCACCGCGGAGTATTTGGCCCTTCCGAGCAACACTCCGCGGACGATCAAGTAGTTCGTCGCCGACAGGATCGCAAGGATCCCCACCGCTTCGATCACCGTGCTATGACCCGGATTTTTCTGCTGTTCCATAACTTATTCCTTAGAAGAAATACCTCACAGTACCCTTGCCCCCCGCGTCCTCGTAGATCTTGGTGGACGCGATCGTGTACTGCCCTTCACCTTTGATCTGAAGACGTTTGCTGATATCCCAGGTGAGACCGCCCATCACCTGATGGCTTGTGATACCCTGAGAATCGAACGAAAGGTCATAGCCCGCCTCGTAATAAAGATCGTTCGCGCCAAAGAAGATCTCCTCTTTATTGAGGAAATGTTTCCATCTGAGCGAGATCGTATGCAGGGAATATTCCTGGGGTGAAAAATAATCAGCTTCGACCTTCCGGAAATTGCGGAATTCATACCGGTATTTCACAAAAAGCGCCCTCGGTTCGAGCGAGAGATAGAACAAGGTATCCCCCGCCACATCATTACAGCGATTGTGATCTGAAAAATACGAAAAAGTGTAATCAGCGCCGGCCTTCCACCGTTTCGTGAGGTCCACATCCTGACGGACCTTGAAATTATTCTGGAAGAGCCGGCGAAGGATCACGGCGCTATTGTTCTCAAGCCTTTGCTGTATCTGCGAAAGGGTCATCTGACCGATATCAAAGGTACGGAACGCAAATTGTCCTCCGAATTCGTAAACGGGAGCGATACCTTTATAGTAAGTGATGAGATTAAAGAAACCTCCGGCCGACCAGTTCGGATTTTTTTCATAACTCAGCCCGATGCGGGCATGATTCTCGGTCAGGTCCCGGTGATCCAAAAAAGACCTTCGGACAAGGTTATAACCTAAATCCATGGTCGTTTGCATATTGAGCGGGATGCTCAACAAATTATTGAAAGCATTCTTGTGAATATCGACGCCACGAGCGCCGCTGTGGGCCTTAAAGAATTCATAACCCGAAGTGAGCAAAGGATGGCTTGAGATCAGCTCGACCTTTCGCAATCCCTCCTTGGCCCGAGCATGGTCGGGAAAAAGCTCGAGGAGGTCTTTGTACTGCTTGATCGCCTCTCGCCACATGGATTGATAAGAATAAACCTGACTCAGGTCGAACATCGCTTCTGCATTTTCAGGGGCGTTCTCGATCAGTTTCTTATAAGCCGCGATCGCGCGTTTCACCCTGTTCCGCCAGTAAAATTCCTTGGCATCCATTTCCTCTTTAACAAGTTCATCGGGCCCCTGGGCCAAGATCTTCTGGTATTCCTTCCTCGATTGACGGAATTTCCTTTCCCAACCGAGGATCCGGGCCTTTTGGATCCTCAGCGCCTTCTCATCCTTCTCGGCCAAAAGCTCATCGTAGATCTGCAATGCTTCGCGGTAGTACCGCGTCCAGCTCAGAACATTCCCTACTTTCGCTTTCACCTTACGATCGTACTTTACGTCGAGGGCTTCTCGATAAAACTTCAAGGCTTCCGGAAAGTTTCCGTTCCCCGCATCCACATCCCCCAGAAGGACCTTGGCATCTGTGTTTTGGGGATCTTTCTCCAAAACGCCTTGCAACAACCGCTGGGATTCTTCCGTTTTTCCGACACGCAAAAAAACCTCCGCGAGAGAGATCGTATTTTTTGCATCACCAGGATTCTGCGCCCTCAGTTCTTGGTACAGGGCTTCCGCTTTGGGATAATCTTTTTTCCAGCTATACACGCTCGCAAGCTTGCTTTTCACCTGCAAATCATCCGGCTTGATCTGCAGGACCTGCAGGTATTCAAAAACTGCCTCGTCATATTTTTTCTGCCAGCTCAACACATCTGCAAGCGATGTCCTAGCCTTGGTGTTCTGCGCGTCTTTTCCGAGAACCTCACGGTACTGCTTGACAGAGTTATCATAATTCTGTTCGATCATATAACTATCACCCAATAGTTCACCCAGCTCTTTCTGGCTCACTCCTTCTCCCGCAAACAAAGACGGGATTATGAAAAGAAATATGGCTATACCCGAAAAGAACATTCTCATGCGTCCCCCCTCACATCCGGCTTGGGATCCCTTTTAAGTTCCTCAAAAATCCTTATCGCATCTTTGGTCTGTCCCGAATAAAGCAACGCTTTTGCATAAAGGAACTTTGCCCGCACATCCCGGGGATCAGCCTCGAGCAGGGCCGTCAGGATCTTCTTTGATTCGTCAGGCTTGCTGTCCCAGAGATAGATCTCGGCCAATTCCTTCTTAGCGTCCCGGTCCTTTTCATCCGCAGCGATAGCCTCCAGAAAAAGAGCCTCGGCCTTGGCATATTCTTTGTTCCAGGAATAAGCGGTGGCTAATGATTTTCTCACGCGTGCGTTTCCCGGCTCCAGGGAAAGCAGCTTTTCAAACGCCTTGATCGCTTCCTGTTGGTTTCCCGACCAGAGATAGGCGTAAGCGAGCTCCGACAACGTTTTAATTCGCTCCGGAGCGTGGGAAAGAGACCGGAGGAAGAGTGGAATAGAAGCTTTATACTGCGACTTCACAAAAAGATCGTGCCCTTTGTAATAGCAAATATCGGCCTGCTGGGTCAGCTGAAAAACGCCAGTCGTTACGACCGCGATCAGGATCAACGCCAACGCAAAGAATATCTTTTTCATGGAATTTTAAAATTCCTCGAAATTTGGCAAAATGCCAAGATGCAGCTTAGTATTACATCATAAATCGCTTAACATACAAAGATGGTTTTTGACTAAAAACAACCTGACGCTGGTGTTATAATCACGCGGCATGATTCATTGAAACTGATCAGGAGGATCCCATGGCAGAGACGCAACCGAATTCTTTTCAAAAAAAGCACGGCATCAACATCCTCGCGATCGGTCCGCACCCCGATGATATCGAATTCGGCTGCGGCGGGACCTTGTTGAGATACGGCCAAGCGGGCAACGAACTTTTCCAGCTGATCCTGACCGATGGTTGTGTAGGCGGAGATCCGGCAATACGCAAACGGGAACAGGAAGAAGCCGCCACGGCTCTTGGCGTCAAAAGGATCATTTGGGGCGGCTACCACGACACCGAATTGCATGACGACAGGATCCTTATTCGGACGATCGAGGATGCAGTCAACGCTGTGTCTCCGGATATTGTCCTGGTCAACCATTTTGACGACAGCCACCAAGATCACCGGGCGGCTTCGCGCGCCGCGATCGCCGCGACGCGCAACGTCAAGGAAGTGATCTTTTATGAATCACCCACCTGCATGAACTTCATCCCTGATATCTTCGTTGACGTCACCGATATCCTGAGTGAAAAGATCAAGCTGCTTGAATTACACGCCTCCCAAATCGAGAGAACGAGTATCGAGAATCTGAAGATCACCGAAATCGCGAAAGCGTATGCGATATTCAGAGGAGTCCAGGGACGGGTCCATTACGCGGAAGGCTTCAGGGGGCTTCGCGTCCTGCGTAATATCAACGACCAGATGTGCCTTTAATAATCCCCGAAGCGTCGCCTGGCGCGTCAAATTCGCATCGCACAACCGATACGTCAAGATCGATCAGGAAAGAAGCGGAAGCAGTTGATTGCGGAGCTTCTGAAGATCGTGGCGGACTAATTCCTTTTGATCGGCAATGTCGACGAGGATCCTCTTGGCCTTTGTAATGCCCTCGAATTCTTCCTTTTCTTCCATTAAAACCGGATGCTGGTCAAGTTTCGCGTATCGCGCGATCGAGGCCTTAGAGAACTGCGTATTTGAAACAAGGACATAATCCAGAAGATCCTTGCCCAACACATCCACGATCCTTTTGACATGCTCCCGCGCGTCAAGCCCCGAAGTCTCGCCCGGCCGCGTCATGAGATTGCAAACATAGATCTTTTTCGCCCGCGTCAGTAAAAGTGCCTCTTTGACCTTCCCGATAACCAGATTGGTGATCACGCTCGTGTAAAGATCCCCCGGGCCGATGATAACAACATCCGCGTGAAGGATCGAAGCGTAGGCGCTCGCATCGCAAACAGCAGGAGGTTCGTGCCACACTTTACGGACCTGAAGAGCCGGAGCTCTACCTTTGCAAAGACTGATCCGGCTTTCTCCGCGGATCACTTTTCCATTTTCAAAACGGGCGACAAACTCGGTCAGGGTTTGTGTGATCGGAAGCACGATCCCCTGGATATTCAGAATATCCCCCATGGCTCGAACCGCTTCGGCCATAGACCCCTTCATTCCGGTAAGCCCCGTCAGGAAGAGATTCCCAAGCGAATGGTCACGAAGCTCTCCCCCGCGATCAAATCGGTAGCGAATGAGCTCATTCATGACCTCCGGTGCGTTCGAAAGCGCCACAAGGCTGCGGCGGATATCCCCCGGAGGAAGAATTCCGAATGACGTCCGGAGCCGGCCCGAGGACCCGCCATCATCGCTCATATTCACAAGCGAGATCAAGAGGATATCCGGAAGCATTTTAAGGGCGCTCAATATTGTAAAAAGACCCGTTCCACCCCCTAGACAGCAGACCCGTTTTTTCCCTTTCAGAATGGCAAGGATCCTCGCGCTGAGCTCACGACGGTTGAAGGGCTTGAGAATGTAGTCGCTTGTTCCGGCCTCGTAGGCCGCACGGATCAATTTAAAGTCCCTGCAGGATGAAAGAACCACGATTTTTTTGTGGGCCTTCCGTATTTTCTTAACAAGACTTGCGACAGCCCTGGGGTCGCTCACGCAACCTTCGCTATCCAGATCCAGGATCACAAGGTCAAAATGCCGGCTGTCCCGCCGCCCGGGAGAAAAAAGCTGTTTTTTATGACCCTCGGTAAAACAGATGCCGGCCTGCGCAAAGAGTTCTTTTAATCCCTCCGTTTCCTTCGTCTCTCCGGCAAAAAAGATCCGGGGGTCTTGTTGGAGCACGGCCATGATCTCTTTTTCCATCATCACATGCTTTGTCTCATCGCGAACAAGGCGTTGCAATGACCGGAGGATCTTTGGGTCCTCAACTTGAGACTGCAGGTCGGTGTAAATATCCAGCGCGTTCTGGTCCGCGGCTTTGAGTTGACGCAACTGCTCGAGCAGCAGACTAAACTCCAAGGGATCCCCCTGAAAGATTCTTTATCATTCCGGACACGATTTTTTGATGCTCAAGGGTGTCCGCATGAATAACAGCGAGCATCTTGTGGACTTTTTGCCTGTCCTGCACCGGAATTTTGCTGGTAAGAACATGGGGCCCGGCCAGATCCGTCAAGAGGCCAGCCATGACCTCTTCCATTTCATAGGCCCTTTTCAGTTTATCGAGAAGTTCCGCTTTAGCGATTTTCACAAAGCCTTCCTAATCCTCTTTAAATAAGACCGGGTTTTAGTCTACGGCATGCCGCACATGACTTCATTATCTCTTTCGCGAAAGAAGAATTCTTGTCGGTGGGATGAAGACCCGCTATAATCCCCCTGCTTTTTCCCACCGTTTGATCGCATATCCTTCATTGGGGGATGGTGTAACGGTAGCACCGGTGACTCTGGATCACCTAGTCTAGGTTCAAATCCTAGTCCCCCAGTTACATCTTCGCGCAACGCACAACGCGCAAAGCTTAGCGCTCGTTGTGCGTGCTATTTCTGCGCCTTCTCGATCTTCTCCCAGGTGTCACGCAAAGTGACCGTGCGATTGAAAACTGGCCGGCTGGGCTTGGAATCGATGGGGTCCACGAAGAAATAGCCGAGCCGCTCGAACTGGAACCGCTCGCCGGGTTGGGCATCCTTCAAGCTGGGTTCAAGAAGCGCTCCGGAAACCGTCTCCAATGACTTGGGGTTCAAATTCACAAGAATATCCCGGCCTTCCGGAACATCGCCCGGATCTTTCGCGGCGAACAAATGATCATAGAGCCGGACTTCGCCCTTAAAAGCGTGCCGAGCGGAGACCCAGTGGATCGTGCCTTTCACTTTGCGTCCGTCCGGAGGATTATTGCCTCCGCGGGTCTCGGGATCGTACGTACAGTGAAGCTCGATGATCTTGCCGGAGGCATCCTCCACGGCCTTTTCGCATTTGACGAAATACCCGTAACGCAAACGCACTTCCCCGCCGGGGACGAGCCGGAAGAATTTCTTGGGCGCGTCCTCGCGGAAATCATCCCGCTCGATATAAAGTTCGCGGGAGAACGGAAGCTTCCTGGATCCGGCCGAGGGGTCCTCGGGATTATTCACAGCTTCCATTTCCTCGGTCTTTCCTTCCGGATAATTCGTAATAATGACTTTGAGCGGATCAAGAACGGCCATGACGCGAGTCGCCGTTTTATTGAGTTCTTCCCTGATGGAATTCTCGAGCACGACCATGTCGATCGTGCTGTTGAATTTCGCGACGCCGATCCGGTCGCAGAATGTGCGGATCGAGGAAGGCGTATAACCCCGGCGGCGGAACCCTGAGATCGTGGGCATACGCGGGTCGTCCCACCCGGAAACGATCTTCTGCTGAACGAGTTTCAGAAGGATGCGTTTGCTTAAAAGGGTGTGTGTGAGATTGAGCCGTGCGAATTCGATCTGCTGTGGACGATGGATGCCAAGTTCGATCAGAAACCAATCATAGAGCGGCCGGTTGTTTTCGAACTCGAGTGTGCAAAGGGAGTGCGTGATACCCTCGATGGAATCCGAGATGCAGTGCGTGAAATCGTACATGGGATAGATACACCACTTGTCGCCGGTCCGGTGATGTGACGCTTTTTTGATCCGGTACATCGTGGGATCGCGCATATTGATGTTGGGGGAACTCATATCGATCTTCGCGCGAAGGACCCGCGAACCTTCGTCGAATTCGCCTTTACGCATCCGCTCGAAAAGATCCAGATTCTCCTCCACAGAGCGGTCGCGGTTCGGACTTTCCTTGCCGGGCGCCGTCAACGTCCCGCGATGCTCTCGCTGCGCGTCTGGACTCAGGTCGCAGACATAAGCCTTCCCTTTTTTGATAAGCGCGAGAGCATACTGATAAAGCTGATCAAAATAATCCGAGGCGTAATATTCCCGGTCGCCCCAATCAAAACCGAGCCAGTGGACGTCCTCACGGATGGAATCCACATACTCGATTTCTTCCTTCTCGGGATTCGTGTCGTCAAAACGGAGATTGCACAGTCCTTGATAGTCGCGGGCGATCCCGAAACTAATGCAGATGGCTTTAGCGTGACCAATGTGAAGGTAGCCGTTCGGTTCGGGAGGAAAGCGCGTATGGACGCGCCCACCGTTCTTGCCCTTGGCAATATCCTGGTCAATGATGTCGCGTATGAAGTTGGATGGTTTTATGTTCTGATCCATAGGACTTCGCTAGCCCCAGGCCTCTTCAGAGCTGCTTTTCTTCTTAAGAACGTTTTTAATTTCGGCCACGAGCAGCTCGGGTTTATAAGGTTTCTGGAAGTGCGCGCACACCCCTGATGACAAAAGCCTTTTTTTTATCGTGTCATCCTCAACCCCCGTAATTACGATAATGGGGATCTTTGCCGTCGAAGCGATCTGCCTTAACTTTTTAAGAACCGTGATGCCGTCCCCACCGGGCATTTTAAGGTCAAGAAGAATCAAGTCCGGTATGAATTTTTGGGCCTGCCGAACCGCGTGAATCCCATCCGCGGCACGTTCAATAGCCGAAAATCCATCATCCCTGAGGAAATCCTCAAGCGACTGGGCAACCTCTTTCTCGTCTTCAACGATTAGTATTTTTTTGTTATGCATGGGAATCGCCTCTCTTCCTGGATATTTACAAAAAATTATACCAAAAGATCCGCTTTTCTAGGAGAGAAAGCGCTGGAGACGCTCGAGGCAGGTGTCTTTGCCGAGAAGGCTCATCAGTTCAAAAATACCGGGACTGGCGGTGCCGCCTGTGAGGACAAACCGTAACGGGTGAATAATGTCCTTGGGTTTCAGGCCTGCGGCTTCGGCCACCTGTTTTGTTTTTTGATCCAGCAGTTGCACATCTTCAAAATCGCCTACTTCGCCGAGGATCTCACACAGTTGCCTGAGAAGCCCCATGACGGACGCATTATTTTTGATCTCCTCCATCATGGCAGCATCCTTATATTCGGGCGAGGCGAAGCAATAAGCCGCTTGGTCCCTGAGCTCTCCATACGTCTGGATGCGGGGCCTGTAAAGGGTGATGAGTTTCCGCCATTTCTCTTCCGGTATCGGATCGATCTTGTCCTGGCCTCCATTTTCTTTTCCTGAAAGGTTGCCAGGACTAGTCCCACTAACCTTTAATTCTTTCGACGGAGAATGGGACTTGTCTTTCCAGAATTCCGTGATCTGCTTTTCATAGTCCTTGCCCGGGATCGCGCGAATGTGCTGGCCGTTCACCCAGAGAAGTTTTTCGGGGTTGAATTGAGCATTCGATTTGATCACGCGTTTGAGAGAGAATTGCTTCACAAGTTCCGGGAGTGAAAAGATCTCTTGCGGCGTTCCGGGATTCCAGCCAAGAAGCGCCAGATAATTAACGAGTCCCTGGGGGAGGAAACCTTTGTTGCGGTATTCTGATACCGCGACCGCACCGTGACGTTTCGAAAGCGGCGTACCATCCGAGCCAAAAATGAGCGGCAGGTGCGCGTATTTCGGAGATTTCCAGCCCAGTGCCTGCTGAAGCAGAACGTGCCGGGGCGTGTTCGTAAGATGGTCTTCCCCGCGCACTACATGTGTGATCCCCATGTCATGATCGTCCACGACCACGGCAAGATGAAAGACCGGGTACCCATCGGATTTCATAATAACAAGATCATCGAACTCCTTCGAATCATAGGTCACTTCCCCGCGCACAATGTCGTAGACCTTGACCTCTGTCTGCGGGATCCTGAACTTGATAGCACCCTCAAATTCATAGGCCAGATCTTTGGCGACAAGCTCTTGGGCGACTTCGCGATATCGATCAAGCCGCGTACTTTGATGGACCAGATCTTCGTCCCAATCAAGACCGAGCCATTTCAGCGAATCGAGGATCTCACGCTCGAATTCGGGCGTGGAGCGCTGGCGGTCAGTGTCCTCGATGCGAAGGAGAAATTTCCCGCCCTGCTGGCGGGCATAGAGATAATTAAAAAGGGCGGTACGGACACCCCCAATATGGAGGAACCCTGTTGGGGATGGGGCAAATCGAACTCGGATATCGGACATAGCCACGGATCTCAAATTTCAGATTTCAAATCTCAGATTACAAATTTCAGATCAATACCTGGACAGGCGGTTCTCGACCGTGCGAACCAACGCCTTAACCCGGTCAAGATCCAGGGGCTTGCGCAAACAAACCATAGCCCCAAGACGCAGCATCTCTTTTTCTTTGGACTCCGGCAGAAAACCCGTGATCAAGGCAACCGGTACCCGGCTGAAATGGCGGATCCGCTCCAGGACTTTTTTCCCATCCATGAAAGGCATCGCGGAATCGAGAAAGACGAGATTGTATCGGTTGCTCTGGATCTTCTCAACGCCCTCTTTACCGTTCAGCGCACAATCAACCTCATAGCCTTCATGTTCCAAGGTTTCGCGGAACTCCTCGCAGATCATTTTTTCGTCGTCGACGATCAGCAGCTTAACGATGGCTTCACCCCGTTTCAGAATCCTCACCATGTCTATCGCAGATCGATCCTAAAATACACCCCAGCTATCTCTAACGGGGCAGGATCCTTAAAACGCGATAACGGTCCTTAAACAAATACTATTCGAAATCAGGGAACTTGAAATTCTCCCTGAGCATCTGAAGATAACTCCGCTTGGTGCTCTTCACCAGAGATATCGGCATGTGGAAGCGGGTTACCTCGACACTATAGCTATCGTCGATTTCGATCTTTTCTTGACCGTCGGCCGTGAGGAGGGCCTTTTCGTTGGGGTTTCCTGTGCGAATGCGGATCGTGATCTTTTCATCCGCCCCGATCACCAGGGCGCGCAGATTGAGGGCGTGCGGACATATGGGGGTAATGAGGATCGCTTCGATTTTGGGATGCACCACAGAACCGCCCGCGGAAAGCGAATAGGCCGTGGAACCGGTCGGGGAGGCGATCACGACCCCATCGCCCCGGAAACTCGTGAACTTCTCCCCGGAGATCGTCACATCCAGCTGGAGAATACGGGCCAGTCCTTCACGGCTGATCACGATATCATTCAGGGCAATAAAGCGCCGGTCCTGATCGGCCTTCTTGCTTTTTGCAGTACAAGAAAGCATAAGCCGGCTTTCGACCGCCGGCTTCTGAAGAAGATAAGCGTTCAATTCTTCAAAAACCTCTTCGGCCTTGGCCTCGGTCAGAAATCCGAGTTTCCCGAAATTCACCCCCAGAATCGGCACGACGCGGCTTTTCATACGGCTTACGACCGAAAGGATGGTCCCATCCCCGCCGAGACAGACCAAAAGCGTCGAGCTTTCGATCAGATCATCGAGTGAAAGGGATGAAGAATCCTGGACAGGAATATCCCGTTTTACAAGCCAGTCTTTAAGCTTCTCGCAAAGCTCCGGCGCGCCTTTTTTCTTCTGATTGACGACGATCCCAACTTTTTCCATTTTACAAATACTCCTTTGAGAGATAAAAGCGGCCTTATTCTAAACTCCCTCGGGCACACCTTCAAGAAAGCTTTTCTATGCCAAAGGGGACAGGCAATCAGTGAATGCCTGTCCCCTTTTTATTCAACAATAATGATCTCCCGGCCAAATTCCACCTGCTGCCCTCTGCGGATCTTGCAAGCCTTGCGCGTCTCAACCTGCCCATCGACCTTCACCTCCGACTGCGAGATCGCGAATTTCGCCGCTCCTCCGCTATCGCAAAGGCCAGTCGCCTTGAGAAGTTTGAATAACTCTATAAATTCCGAGGTGAGCGTAAAAGAGATCTTTTCCACCAAAGTTGGCGCCTACTTTGTAACGCGGTTGAGTTCTTTAAGGACAGCTACAGTGATCTTTTCGGGAGAAAGACCGAATTCGTCGAGCTGGGCATCTCGGGAACCGTGCTCGATAAATTCGTCTGGGAGAGCGAGACGTTTGAGCGGGACACGACGGATGTTTTTTTCTTCCAAAAACTCCAGGACCTTGGAACCGAACCCTCCGGTCACGACATGTTCCTCCAAAGTAAAAAGAAATTTTGTTTTTTTGAGGGAATCCAGGATCAGTTGCTCGTCGAGCGGACGGGCAAAACGCATGTTCACGACGCGGACCGAGACACCTTCTTTTTCGAGGAGCGCGTGCGCCTTACAGGCCGTCTCTACCATGCTCCCGAGCGCGAGAAGCGTCACATCCTCACCGTCAAAGAGCACTTCCCCTTCTCCCACCTCAAAACTTTTTTTTGGAAAAGCATCGAACATTTTGGAAATGTTCGCCCGCGGATAGCGGATCGCAAAAACCGACGCATGACTGAGAGCAAGCTCCATCATCTTTTCCATTTCATATTCATCGATGGGGGAGGCCAGTACAATGCCCGGCACGGATCCAAGGTAGGCCAGATCAAAGATCCCCTGATGGGTGGCGCCGTCCGCGCCAACAAGGCCTGCGCGATCAATTCCGATCACGATACTTTGTCTCTGCAAGGCCACGTCATGCATGATCGAATCATGTGCGCGCTGCAGGAACGACGAATAGATCGCGACGACAGGCTTCAAGCCGCCCCGCGCGAGAGCTCCCGCAAAAGACACGGCGTGTTGTTCCGCGATCCCGACGTCAAAAAAACGATCAGGAAATTCCGTTTGGAACTGGGCCAACCCGGTCCCCGACGGCATGGCCGCCGTGATCGCAACTACCCTGGGATTCCGGCGCGCATGTTTGGAAAGAGCATCGGCAAAGGCCTGTGTGAACGATACGTTCGCAACATCATCTTTGGAGGACGCGACTTCGATCTTTTCACCGGTTTTCACGTCAAAAGGGCTAACGCCATGCCCTTTCTCCTCGTCTTTTTCCGCGAATGCGCAACCCTTCCCTTTTTTTGTAAGGATATGAAGAAAGCTGCATGTGTTGAGAGCAAGCACATCACGCAAGGTCTTCACCAAACCGGTGACATCATGTCCGTCCACAGGCCCAAAATACCGGAACCCCAACTCCTCAAAAATGATCCCGGGGACAAAAAGATGTTTCATGCCTTCAAGGGAGGCGTTTGAAAATTTCTTAAGACGCGGAAAACGGCTTAGCTGTTTTTCAACTTCTCCGCGGATACGATTGTAAAGAGGGTTAGTGATGACCCGGTTGAGATAACGGCTCATGCCCCCCACGTTCTTGGCGATGGACATTTCGTTGTCATTCAGAATGATGAGCATGTTCTTCTTAAGATGGCCGGCGCTGTTCAGCGCCTCAAAGGAA
>CAZPCF010000017.1:0-17153 GCA_964585045.1 uncultured bacterium | reverse complement strand
GGAGCTCCTGCAAGGGATCGTTGAAGATTTCGGGCTGAAACCGAGGGCCAAGAAACGTAAGGAATATTTTGATTGCCTGAACCGTTTTCTTCTTGAGGAAAGCGCCAAAGGGTTCAACGCGGTCGTGATCATTGACGAAGCGCAGCTTCTGCCGCCCCGAGCTCTGGAACAGATCCGTCTTCTTTCGAATCTTGAGACAACGACACAAAAACTTTTGCAGATCATTCTGATGGGGCAACCGGAGCTGCAAGATCTTCTCAAGCGTCCGGACCTCAAGCAACTCCGTCAGCGTATCACCGTACGGTGTCACTTGCCGGAACTGAGCCTGGAAGAGGTTGGACAGTATATCGCGCATCGTTTGAACGTGGCCGGTGCCCACGAAAATTTTTTTACGGCCGAAGCTATGCAGCGCATTTATGAACTTTCCTCAGGGATCCCGAGGGTCATTAACGTGCTGGCGGACCGGGCTTTGCTCGCCGCTTATGCCAAAAGTACTTTTGTGATCGATCCGGCGGTGGTGGAATACGCCGAAGCCGATCTCCAAGGAGTGAGCGTATGAGCCTGATCCAAAAAGCATTGGAAAAGACAAACCACGTACAGGAAACGAGGACCGCGAATCCCCCTTCGGCTCCGAAGGTGTATGACCGTGATCCCATGGGAGTTGCTCTTGAGCAGGAGCTTACCCTGGTCCAGCAATCCTATGCCAAACGGCGAAAGCTTTATTGGAAAGTTTCTTTGGGAGTACTGCTGGTGTGTTTTATTGCCGGACTTTCTTATGTCGGGATCCGGAGTGGCCATCCCAAAACGAAGGGTTCGTCCCACGCGGTCACGTCTCATGTGCCGCTCAGGATCTTTTCCGGGACCCTCTACAGGCTTACGGGTATTACGAACATTAACGGTAAGTCTATGGCCGTCATTAACGAAGAGATCGTCAGTGTGGGGGATTCTCTTTCAGGCAAGGCCATTGTCAGAGCGATCGGCAACGGGGAAGTCCTGTTGGACATTCAGGGCAAAGAGATCAAGCTCACGTTCTGAGGAAAACGGGTCCCGCATGCCGTCGATTCAACGTTATCAATACACCCTTCTCGTGGTTGTTCTTCTGGCACTTGCCCTACTCATTGCTTTCCGATACTGGAAACTCTCCTGAAGTAGACCCCAGACCAGAGACTTGAGATTAGCGACTTCATGCTTTTGTCTCTCGTCGCCTGTCTCGTATCTTCGGTCATTTTTTTGATAAAAAATATTTCAAAATATTCATTAAAATTAAATTTATAGTATATAATAACCATATTATGAAATTGCCATTCCTCTGGGTCGCGCTCGGTTTTTCGCTTGGGATCGCCACGGAAAAGCATTGGAATATTCCCGCCCCATGGCTTATGGGAGGACTTTTTACGGGGATAGTTCTTCTGTGGATTCTTCGCGGATGCCGGCTCTTTCTCCCTCTTTTTATTCTTTGCCTGGGATGTGCCGGATTTTTGTGGGTGCGGAACGATGCGTATGTGCCGGCGAATGCCATTCAGAATTTTGCGGGGCCCGGTCGGATCACTTTGCGCGGAGTGGTAGACTTATTGCCCGAGATGAAGGCGCGGGGAAAGAAAACCACGGTCTCGCTGGTTCTTAAAGCACGCTCGATCACGAAGAAAGAAGGTGATCGCAGGAAGTTCCATAAAGTCAGCGGGCTCGTTCAAGTTTTCCTCCTCCAGTCGCCCATGCTTCCGCAAGTGGGGGACGAGCTTAGGCTTTACGGAGAGTTAAGCGTACCTCGGATGGTCCTGAATCCCGGGGAGTTCGATTATGGGAACTTTTTAGCCCAGAAAAATATCCACGCAGTTTTTCAAACGATCGGAAAAAAAAGCATTCGCGTGGTCCACACGGGATCAAGATTTTTACCATTACGGATCTTGGCGGAAACCCGCCGGAGCCTGGCCGCGTTGATCGATAAGCTTTATAGCGCATCCGAAGCCGCGATCCTGAAGGCCTTGGTGCTTGGGATGAGGAGCGATGTGGCGCCGGAGGTCCGGAATCAGTTCATGAAGACCGGAACGATCCATTTGCTTGCGATCAGCGGCATGAATATCACGATGATCGCCGGAACTTTCTATTTGGTGTTTCTTTTTTGTGGGTTTGGGTTCCGGCCGACTGCCTTCCTGACCGTGTTGATCGTGATCATTTACGTGGGGCTTGCGGGCACCGGGATCCCGGTTCAACGAGCGGGATACGGGTCTGTGCTGGTGCTCGTCGGAGTTCTCATCGGACGGCCGGCGAACCTTTTGAATGCACTTTGTTTTGCTTTTTTTATTCTTCTCCTCTGGAATCCCAAAAGCCTTTGGAATATCGGATTCCAGCTTTCTTTTCTTTGCGTCCTTTCGCTGATCTTGATTCTGCCGCTTTTATCGCGCTTCAGCGCCTGGACCTTGTCGCTGGGTTCAAGTCTTGCAGTCCTCTTCGGGACTTTTCCCGTTGTCCTCTTCCACTTCAATATTTTCTCCCCGGTCAGCATCCTTGCGAACCTTGCCGCGATCCCGCTTTTTGACGCCGCACTTTTCACCGCGCTTTTTGCGCTGATGTTCAGCAAAGTCCCTTTTCTGAACATGGCTCTCATTAAGATCTCTTCCTGGATCATCGGAGGTTCGTTGGCCTGGGTGGAATATCTCTCCACATGGCGATGGGGGTACTGGTTCCTGGAGCGGTCATCTCCCGGCCAGCTTGCGGCGTATTACACATGCATAACGATGATCTTGTTCTTTTATAAAAAGGATTTCCATAGGAAACGTTTCCTCATGACGGGTTTTATCTGTTGCTGGATGATTTTTTTAGTTTCTTTTTTTACCGGTTCCGGAGGAAAAGGGTTTGAGCTCACGATGCTTGCGAGCGGCAGGAACCAGATTGTGCATGCCCGCTTCGCTGGCGGGGCCCACTGGCTTTTTAACGCCGGAAGGAATTTTCCTTCCGATCAAGGTGAGTGGCTGATCGCTCCTTTTCTGAGGAACCGGGGGATCCAACGGCTGGAGGGGATCCTGCTCACGGATCTTTCCAAGAAACACACAGGGGGCCTTGTATCGGTCTTGCGGGATTTTCCGGTTCGCCATCTCCTTTATCCTGTCGCATCCCCGTACGGGGCGGGTGAATTTTACAAGAGCCTTCTCAAACTAGGTCGCAAAGCAAAGACTTTTCAGCAGGGGGACGGGGTGTTGATGGGTGCGGAGAAAATACGGATAATCGCGCAGTCAAAAAAAGGCGCTGCCCTTTTGATCGAGTCGGGTCCCTGGCGCATCCTTCTTGTCTCGCGATGGGACCCCGAACTTTTTAAGGGGCTTCTTCGAGGTCACGAAAATGAGGATGAGATCCACGCGATCTTTTTGCCGGCATCAGAGCAGGGAATTCCTGGCGAATTTCAAGATTGGCTCGATCGAGCCCGGCCGTTGCTTGTTGTTTTGCCGGATCTGCAGCAGGAGCTTGTGGCGTGTTTGGCTTCCTATCGTGTCCCATATCTTGACTTGAAACATACCGGCGCGTTGGGTTTCAAGAGGAACGGTTCCCGGCTTGAACTGGCATCGTTCGTCAAGGGTCAGTTGGGGTTTTATTCGTATCCCTGAGCCTTTCTTGGGTCATTTCCGAACGGTTTTGGAACTTGTCTAGCGGTTATCCACATGCTACCATCGAGCACAAAGAAAGAAAAAACATCAAAAAAGAGAAGAAACGGCTGTGGCTATTCTTATTTGCTTTCGATTCTTTCTGTCCAATCCCAGGGGTTCTTGGCAGCGGTCCTTAGGAAATTGAGTGACGAGAGGAAGCTGCTGGGGGCATGGGCTCTCATGGTTTTCGAGCTCTTTTTTGATGCGACTCCAAGGAAGATGTCAGTTGGAAGCCATCTTATTTAAAGCAGTTACCATCATTTTTCACCTAAAAGCGCCAAACCGGAGTTAGATCAATAGTTGATAATGCTGCGTGTTGAGAAATGAAGAAAATACTTATTATAAAACTTGGATACTCTGAAACGATCGGAGAGAGATCGAGCAAAACACCAAGTTTAGGGGATGTTTTAAGGACCACGTTTGTCCTTCGTTACTTTAAAAGAAAACAGATTTATTGGCTTGTCGATGAACAGGCTTTGCCATTGCTTAAGCACAACAAACATATCGATAAGATCTGCATCTATAACGCGAGTTCATTGAAAAAATTAAGAAAAAAGCACTTTTATGCGGTCCTAAATCTTGAAAAATCAAGCGCTATATGCAAATTCTCTGATGCACTGCGGGCGGATTTTTATTTCGGGTTCACTTCTGCTACGAGTCAAAAAAGGAGGTGTTTTAAGGGATGCGAGAAATTGCTCCGAATCAGCGAAGATGCTAGAGCAAGAAGACGAAATGTGGATAGCTGGCAAAAGATCTTGGCGGCGGCTCTCAACCAGAAGTGGAATGGTGAGAGGTATATTTTAGGCTACAAGCCCAGATCAAAAATAAGATATGATGTGGGCTTTAACTGGACGACTGGCTCCAAATGGAAAAATAAATCCTGGCCTCTAGCCTATTGGCAGGAATTAGAGAATCTTTTAGAAAAGGATTGCTCCATTTCTTGGCAAAAAGGGTTGAGAAATCTCTATCAGTATATTGACTGGATTCATGCTTGTCGTTTAGTTGTTACTGCCGATACGCTCGGACTGCACATTGCCTTGGCTTTGCGGAAGAAGGTCGTTGCTTTATTCGGTCCGACTTCGCATACCGAAATAGATTTTTATGGTTGTGGTTCTGCCATGCTTCCCACGGTCTCTTACAAGTGCATTCCCTGTCTCGAAACATTCTGTAATAGAAAAAATCCTTGCATGCGGTTTATCTCACCTCAGAGCGTAAAGAAGAAAGTGATGCATGAACTTAAAAAGGATCTTGTTCCCCGAGAGTTATAATTATATTGCCTGTTTTCTTACATTTCGCTGCAACATCCATTGCGAATATTGTATTAATTTGCTTACGCCGGAAAAAAGAAGAGCGCAAAGAGAGCTCTCTGGCAGGGAGTGGGTCAGGGCGATCAACCGGATATCTCACGTTCGGAATGTGCCCATCACCCTTCAAGGGGGAGAGCCAAGTTTGCACCCGGATTTTTTCTGGATTATCAATCATGTGAATCCAAGACAGCCCATAGATATTCTGACCAACCTGTCATTCAATGTTGAGAAATTCATTAGCTCGGTTGAACCATCGCGTTTGAAGCGAAAGGCGCCCTATGCATCGATCAGAGTAACCTACCATCCCACGGATATGGATCTTGACGAGCTGATCTTAAAGGTGTTGCGAATGAAACGCGCAGGATTTTCTATTGGAGTTTACGGCATCCTGCATCCTCGGTTTAAACGGAAGACATTAAGCGCGCAGATCCGATGCCGGAATCTAGGGATTGATTTCCGGACTAAAGAGTTTTTGGGGGAGTATGGGGGCAAGACTTTCGGTGCTTTCCTTTATCCGGATGCAGTGAATAATCCCAAAAAGAAAGCCTGCCTTTGCCGGACGACCGAGTTGATCCTAGGGCCTAATGGGGATGTGTTCCGGTGTCATCATGATTTGTATGAAGGTCAGTCGCCTTTGGGAAATTTGTTGGACAAAGATTTTGAAATCAAAGATGAATACAGAAAGTGCGTGCATTATGGGTCATGCAATCCGTGCGACATCAAGGTTAAGACAAATCGATTCCAGAATTTTGGCCATGTTTCCGTCAAGATCAAAGATGTCGTCAGAAAGGCTTCGGGTCGATGATGAGCGGCGACAAGAGCTGTTTATCCAAGGCTGATTATAGGATGGACGGCCAGAAACTGATGCTGCATATCGAAAGGCTTCAGCAGTGGCTTCAGGGAAAGCGGATCGCTCCTATTTATGCAGAGGTGGGTCTTTCCGGATCGTGCAATCACCGTTGCTCATTTTGCTCCTTTGATTATTTGAAGTATAAGCCCGTTTTCCTAGAAGAAGCCGTAGCGCGCCGGTTCATTGATGAGGCTGCCCAGGCAGGCGTCAGGGCGGTCCTGTATTCAGGTGAGGGGGAACCGTTCCTTCACTCCCGTGCCGCTGGAATCATTGCTTATACAAAACAAAAAGGCATTGATGTGGCGGTCTCGACGAACGGTGTATTGCTCAGCCCGAGGATTCTGGATGAGGTGCTTCCTTCTTTGACATGGATGAGGGTCAGTTTGAATGCAGGGACTGCCAAGACCTATGCGATGGTTCATGGCGCAAAAAAAGAGGATTTCTCCATCGTCTTGCGGAATCTGGCGATGGCAGTGAAAACAAAGATTAAGAAAGGGATCCGAGTTGCTCTTGGCGTTCAATGCGTCTTGCTCTCTAAAAACCATAAAGAAATAATGGCGTTAGCCAAAGTATTACGTGATACCGGAGTGGACTACTTTACGGTTAAGCCATTTTCGACACATCCTTCCAGCCTGAACCGACAGGGCCGTTGGGATTCGGGGGACAAAGTCCTTTTGCGATTAAAACAAAAGCTCCAGGTTCTTGAAACAGATGCTTTTCGGATCATTTTCCGGACCCGATCCATAGAAAAGTTAAATGAGTCAAAACCCTATCCGCATTGTCTGGGGCTTCCGTTCGCTGTTCATGTGACCGCGTCGGGGGAGGTCTTTGCTTGCAATTATTTCGTCGGAAACGGGCGGTATTCGTTGGGCAATATTAACCGGACCGGTTTTAAGGCGATTCTGAAATCTGCCAAGAGGCAGAAAATCGTTCGCTATGCGGCCGGCACCATGGACATCAATGCATGTAGAAAATCGTGCCGTTTGGATGAGATCAACCGCTATCTTTGGGAATTAAAATCGCCGGGCCCTCACGCAAATTTTATTTAAGGAATGTCAGCATTATGAAGAACATGCTTTCTAAAAAGGCGGCCTATATCAGAAGGTTGCTTTTGGACATGGCCGTTGGTACTGGCGGGGCCCATCTGGCGCCTTCTTTTTCGTGCGTTGATATTTTGGTGGCGCTTTACTATGGCGGGATATTAAAGGTTAATCCCAAAAAGCCTAAATGGCTGGATCGGGACAGGTTTATCCTCAGCAAAGGGCATGCCGCCATGGCGATCTATGCGATCCTTTCTGATAAGGGATTTTTCCCGAAACGCCACCTGATAAGTTTTTGCAAAAATGGTACCCACCTTGGAGCCCACCCGGAAAATCATACCCCCGGTGTTGATGCCCTGACCGGATCTTTGGGGCACGGATTATCTATCGGGGCCGGGCTTGCCTTGGGAGCAAAGCTCAATAAAAAAAAATATCTGACCGTGGCATTGATGGGAGACGGCGAATGTCAGGAAGGGACCGTATGGGAGGCCGCGATGTTCGCTGCTCATCACCAGTTGAACAACCTTATCGCGATCATTGATCATAATGGATTATGTGCCACGGATACTGTCAAAAACTGCCTTGAGATCGCGCCTTTGGAAGAAAAATGGAGGGCTTTTGGCTGGGAGGTGGAATGTCTGGACGGACATTCCTTTGATGCACTTCTGGATGTTTTGGGGGGAGTGAGGCGCAGAGTGTCGCGTAAGCCGTTGGTGCTTATCGCGTCAACCATTAAAGGCAAAGGGGTATCCTTCATGGAAAATACCGCTTTGTGGCATTATCGTGTCCCTGCAGGGCGAGAGTTTAAACAGGCAAAGAAAGAACTTTTGCTGAGGAATAAATTGTCATGAAACACTGGGCCACTGGGATGAGGGATAGTTTTTTTGGGTCACTTTTCAAAGTGGCGAAAGCCGACCCTGATGTGATCCTTATGACGTCGGATATAGGGGCTGTATGTCATGACAAGTTTAAGAAGGTTTTACCAAGCCAGTATGTCAACGCGGGGGTCGCAGAACAGAATATGGTGGGTCTGGCCGCCGGGCTTGCCCTTTCGGGAAAGCGTGTTTTTCTCTATACGATCATTCCTTTTCTCACCATGCGCTGCTATGAGCAGATCCGTTTGGATCTATGCTGCATGAACCTCCCGGTCACATTGGTGGGGATCGGAGCAGGTCTGGACTATTCGACTTTGGGACCGACGCACCATGCCGTTTCTGATATTGCCCTCATGCGGTCTTTGCCGCATATGGCTATTTATTCTCCCTCAGATAATCTTATGGCCCAAAAGATCGCGGAAGTTACCTGCGAAAACAGAGGGCCTCAATATATCCGATTGGACAGGGTTGGCGCGCCGCTTATCTACAAAACCTCTAAAGATATTGATCTAGCCAAAGGACTCTCTGTCATCAAGGAAGGACGGGACCTTTATATCATCTCCACCGGCAGGATGGTCCATCGGGCTTTGGATGTCGCCGCAAAACTTTCTGGGCGATCGATCGATGCGGGAGTGATCGATCTTTTCCGGCTGGATAAGATCGGAGAGGGGCTTGCGAAGATCGTTGGTTCTCTAGATGCTGTTGTGACCCTTGAAGAGCACAGTGAGGTTGGAGGAATAGGAGAGGCTGTGGCCGGCTTTCTGGCCCAAAGAAGCCATCGACCCCGGCTGATCCGGATCGCACTTAAAAATGATTTTTGCAGGGATTACGGCAGCAGGGAATACGTGTTAAAAGCTAATGGTCTTGATGTGGACAGTATTGTTAAACGGATCAAACGTTCGTTGAGGAATTAACGGGCAGTTTCTTCGAAATGGTTGATAATGAAAATCCATAATTTGAACGCCCC
Organism: uncultured bacterium; assembly: GCA_964585045.1. Taxonomy (GTDB): domain Bacteria; phylum Omnitrophota; class Omnitrophia; order Omnitrophales; family Aquincolibacteriaceae; genus Aquincolibacterium. The sequence goes on along the minus strand of CAZPCF010000017.1, from coordinate 8,476 downwards.
CAAGCAAAGGTTTATTCCGGATATTTCGGCAGGCGCGTTCCTTGTCATGTCCGTTCTTATTCTTTTTCTTCCCGTGTTTCTGGGTTGGCGAGGAATATTTCAGAATGATCAGGTCATAGCGGAATTTAGCCGGCATGTTTTTCTTGCCCGGACCTTGCAAAGCGGGATGCTGCCTTTATGGCAGCCTGATATATGGTGCGGGGCCATCCCGTATTATTCCTTTCCCTACGGAGGGGATAGTTATTACTTTCTTCTTTGGCCTTTTTATTTATTGTCTGATCTGAATAACCTGGACAGTGCCTATTGGACCATTAGCATACTTCCCCTGGCCCTCCATTACCTTATAGCGGCTTTCGGAATGTATGTTTTACTGCGCCAAGTCGTAGGATGCGGCCGTTTCGCAGCGTGCCTTGGCGCTTTTGCCTATATCTACAGTCCCGCCTTTGCTTATAGCTACGTATGCTTATACAGCCTGATAATGCAAGCTTGGCTCCCTTGGTTGATATGGATTCATATCATGACTGTCAGGGATTTTAGAATATGGAAATTATTCTTAGGAGTTATGATCTTCGCATTTATCTGGCTGGGCAGTAAGCTTCAATATGTGCCATTTGTAATAATTATCTGGTTAGGGTTCATTCTAATGTCTGTTTTGGAAAGATCGCGACACGGTAATCTTAAGGATATCAGTAAGCCGCTTTTTGTGGCGGTCCTGATATTTATCTTTGGGACATTATTAAGTGCCCCCTATTTATATTCATTTTTAGATGGATTGCGCCATACCAGTTTAGGCTTTACCCCGAATTTTAATACTGCGATAGCGGATCACGCAGCAAATTTATCCCCGGCTTATTTAGCCACGCTCTTTGTGCCCGACTTATTCGGGAGCATAACAGGTAAAAACTTTGTTTTTGACCGCCTGATGTTTTTTTATGCCAATATGAGCGGCGGGACGGCCGTGACATTTACGGTCTTGATCGGAGCACTGTTTTCTTTCGGCTGGTTCTTAAAGGACAAAAGAAGGTGCAGTCTTCAAAATTACGCAATACTGGGAATAGTGCTTTACATATTCGCAGTTTTGTGTGCGCTAGGTGGAAATACCCCTTTTTATAAGATGGCCATCGGGTGGATACCGGTCGTGGGCGGGTTGCCCAATCCCATTCGTTTCAGGTTTATTCAGTGTTTTGCAACAAGCCTCCTTATTGCGATCGGGCTGCACTATCTGATCCGCTCAGAAATTCTAACCCGCAGTTTTAGGTTGCGTAAGTTCCTATGGTTATACGCGATCTTTTCCGCGTGTGTCATAGGCGTAGTCTTATTCTTGCCACATGATGCAAGCCCAGCCGACATATCTGCAGAAAGCTCCAGCTTTAAAACGGAAGGGTATTTTCCCTTAGGCCAACCCGTTGGGGTGTATACCCCCAGGATGTCTAGAACAAAAAAGATAAAAGTGATGTTTGATGGAGAATCCGGAGGAGAAATACGCTTTTCAGACAATCACGCCGTATCGCCGGAAAGAGGGAATCTGGTTCGGGGCTATCACGTTTTAAACAGTGGTTTGGTGGAGTTCGATGTTGATATCCCGCCGAACAGCTTCGTATGGGTTTATCCCAAATCGGGTCCAGGTAGAATAGGATACCGTCACGCGAAGCCGGGTTGGGGCTGTTTCAGGTATGATCGTTCATGGGTCATTAATTCAGACACGGACGCCGTCAGCCTTTTCCAAGATACCGCTTATCAAAATGCGCCGCTATTTATTAGAATGAAAAATAGTTATCTTTCGGGTGCTAATCCGTTGTCGAAGCCGCTTTTATTCTGGCTGTTGACATTATCGGTCATGTTTGCCGGGGCATATTTTTTCCCCTTAAAAAGATTTGGTTATTTTCTCGGTGTGTTTATTTTAATAGAGTTTCTTATTTTTGGGTTCATGGCTTTTTACGGATGCACATTTAACGAAGATACCAGCCGTTTCAGGGAATTCCTTCCGCATAATGTCAGAGCGGCCAGGCCTAGCGCTCATCCTATGACCCAACTAATGATGAAAAAGCTGCCCCTCGTGGTCCCCGATGACCCATTGCGGATCGCGACAGATTATCCTTTTTGCGAAAATTATTCTTATTTGAACGGCAAATTTTCATTTATGGGGGAGCCGGCGTATCCCCTTGAAAAAAGATTCAAACGCGCTATCGAGGCTGCCTATGGGGAAAATATGCGGCCGTGTATTTTTTATAATGCGGAAAAATGGTTTCCGAAGAAGCCGAGATTTTTATGCAATTTTTCAGTGGGTTATTTTTTGAGCAGGGACCCGAGACAGATCTTTGCTGATGAGAGTGTCGTGCCTCTGACCTACGATAATGCTGATTACTTCGCACACATTAATCAAGGTGTTTTGCCCCGTGCGTACATGATGGATACGTTCATTCCCGCCTCTGATGACCGACAGCTAGAAGAGCTCCTTTCCGGAGATCTTCGCAGAGCGGTCTATATGGACCGGGTTGATGGATGGCGTTCCGGGGAGGAGGATGTGAAAGATTACGTTGCGCGGTTTAACGATTTACAATCAATGAATCCAGTGACATACGTGAATTATGATGATCCAAATCAAATGGAAGTGGATGTCGCGGTCGACAAACCCTCGATGCTGGTGCTTGCGGAAGTATGGTATCCTGGGTGGGAAGCGACCGTCGATGGTCGTCATGTACCTATTCGTCGTGTCAACTATTGCCAGCGCGGGATTTGGCTTGGGAAGGGGGCTCATCGTGTAATTTTAAGATTCAGTCCATTAGCATGGAGAATAGGCGTGGGTATTTCGCTGGGCGTTATTATCGTTTTGATATTTTTATTTCTATCCCGGAGACGCATTGAGACCTGGATGAGGGATCCTTGATTGCGCGCAAGGCAAATGAAGAACGAAAATTCAATCACGGTCATAATCCCGGCGTTTAATGAAGAGACAAGTCTTGAGACCACAATCAATGTGGTCGTTGAGTCAGTCAAAAGAAACTTCAATGAATATGAGATCATTGTTTTAAATGACGGAAGCACAGATGGGACGGGAGAGTTGGCCAATGAGCTGGCTGGAATGCTGGAGAATGTGATCGTCGTGCATCACAGGGAGCCCGTGGGTCTGGGGGGAGTATTTAAAAAGGGTCTGAGCCTGGCCAGAATGAATTATTTTATTCGCATCAATGGGAAGCATGACATTGATGCTGACAATTTGGAAAAGATATTCAAATTATGCGGTCAGGCGGATCTGGTCATTCCTTACCAGATGAACGCGGGCCAACGGCCTTGGCCGAGGAAGATCGTCTCAGGCGCCTTCACAGCGGCCTTAAACATGCTTTCAGGCTTGAGGCTCAGGTATTACAATCATTATGTGCTACATAGGACGGAAGATCTGCGTTCTATCGATATAAGTACCGATAGTCACGCTTTTCAGGCGGAAGTCTTGATCAAATTGATCGGGGGCGGGCATACTTATGTCGAAGTTGGAGTCAACGATAACTTTGAAAACGATACTGATTCTAAGGCGTTTTATCCAAAAAATATAATCGGGGTCGCGAAATTCCTTCTTAGCATCATTCAAGATAGATTTTTACGAGGATCAACCACAAGATAGAAGAAAGGTCGAGGCTTTTGAAATGATCCCCTGGTGGAGAACAGATTTTGGATATGCGGAACTTGAGGCGGTCCATAAGGCCATAAGGCGTCAGCAGATAACCCAGGGAGAGGTGACTCGAGAGTTGGAGAAGCGTCTCTCGGATATTTTTAAAAAACGCAATCTTCTTCTGACCACTAACGGAAGCGCTGCCCTTTTGGCAGCGTTGATAGCCTGCGGGGTAGGAAAAGATGATGAGGTCATAGTTCCCGATCTCACATTTATTGCGACCGCGCAGGCGCCCTTACTCTTGGGCGCAAAAGTACGATTGGTCGATGTGCAGCCAGCAAGACCACTGATCGATGTTACGAAGATAGAGGCGCAGATCACTTCCAGGACAAAGGCGATCATAGCCGTGCATTTGAACGGCAGGGCTGCGAATATGCATCAGATCAATAGGATTGCTCGAAAATATAAAATAAAGGTTATTGAGGATGCGGCACAGGCCTTATTCTCAAGAAATCCATCCGGCATGCTCGGCACGCAGTCTGATATGGGGGTCTTTTCTTTGGGGGTCACAAAACTTCTGGCTACAGGCGGGGGGGGGCTTTTAATAGTCAAGGATAACGCGACCTTTGCCAGATTAAAGCAGATGCGGGACGCAAGGGTCTGCTTTGATGGTAAGCGTCGTTTAAAAGGTCCGCCTGTAAATTTGAATTTTAAGTTTAACGATATCATGGCGGCTATAGGTTCAGCTCAGCTCAAAGGCTTGAAAAATAGGATAGTCGCGCATAACGAAATTTATAGGTTCTATGAGAAGAAGTTGAGTCCTCTTGGATGCATAAGAATACTTAAAGTTGATCAGGGGCAAGGGGAACTTCCACTATGGGTAGAGGCTCTTTGTTCCCAGCGGGATAAACTTATTTGTATCTTAAAAAATAAGGGTATTGAGGCCAAGCCCTTCGACCCTGCTTTGAGCGATCTTTTAGGAAAGAAAAGCAAGCGATCCTTCAAATATTCAAGACTCTATGCTCAATGCGGCCTGATCCTTCCCTGTGGCCCCGGGCAGCGCAAGAAGGACTTGAATTACACAGTAAAAGTTTTAGGGGAGATCGATCGTGAATTTAAGAACGCGAACAAAGGGCGTTTTGAAGGGCTTGATATTTAATGAATTATTTCCAGATGATCAATACGGCGGCTACATTGATATCGGCCAAGGTAACTGGGCGCCGGATACCCTTTCAGGTCCACATTGGGGTCACCCGGCAGTGTAACAGGAGCTGCAGTTACTGTGAGGATTTTTATTCGGGTCCATCCAGAACATCGCCGACCACAAGCCAATTTTATGATCTTATTGATAGCTGTGCCAGACTGGGGACGAAGAGAATAACACTCTTGGGCGGAGAGCCGTTGCTTCGTCAGGACATTGACGGGATTGTCGGCAGGATAAATTATCATGGGATAAGCTGCTCACTGACTACAAATGGTCATTTCTCTGAGCAGCATCTTAAAACACTTAAGAAGCTTGATCAGCTGTCGGTGAGCATTGACGGTGACAAGATCGCTAACGATGCGTATCGCGGTCACGGTTCTTGGGAGGATTCTGTGAGGGCGATAGCCCTTGCCAGAGAGAATAAGATCCCGGTTCAGCTTCTTGTTACGATTACGGACCTGGTGGAAGACAGGCTTCGATATATTACAGAATTGGCGGACAGGCATGATTGTTACATTGACTTTAATTTCTTATCTCCGATCGATGAGCCGACAGGGTTCAGAGCAAGGCCTGAGGCCGCCAGTGACGAGCAGATGAAGAAGCTGCTGGATTTTTTTTTTAAAAAACCGAACCCCAGGGTTGTCTTTAGTTCTTATGTACTAAAATATGTAAAAGATTGGCTGCTTGCAGTCCGGGCGGTTAGGCTTTCTGAAGACCAGATTCCTTTGGATTTCCGACCTATAAGGTGTTCCGGAGGTCGTTTTTCGGCTTTCATCGATGCTAATGGCGATCTTTGGCCCTGCAGTCTCCCCAGGTCAGATTATAGGGCTGTCAATGTGTTTGATCTGGGTCTGGAGGACGCGTGGAAGAGAATGCCTGAAAATAGCTGTGTTGCTTGCCGTTCTACCGGGTACTGCATGCTAGGGGCCATTTACTCCCTGCATCCGGGCTCATTGATCCATCTGCTTAGGCTGATATTGAAGGGAAATTATACTTGAGAACGGTACTCTTATGGGAAAAGTAATTTTCAGAAGATCCAAGATGATCCCCATTGATTCAAAGGAAATACGGCTTTTAAAGGGGGAACTGAAAAAAAGTCCGGACAAGAAGGCAAGAATATGCCTGCATGATAACTTTGATAACGCACTACAAGAGATGCTGATTATCCACGGCCGCGGAGCCTATGTCAGACCCCATAGACATATTAGTAAAGATGAATCAATAAGCATCATTAAGGGGCGAGGCCTGTTAGTAATTTTTAACGAAACAGGAAAAGTCAAAAGGATAATACCCCTTGCATCAAAGTCCGGGAAAGGCAATTTTTTATGCAGGGTTGGAAGGAACATATGGCATTCGATAGTCATACTATCCGACGATCTTATCTTCCATGAGGTCTCTCCTGGGCCATTTGTCGGTGAGGATGAACACATATTCCCTGAATGGGCGCCTTCTTGTGAAGAAACTGATGCGGTGAGAAGGTTTATGAAATATATTTCAGCAGGTAACCGCAGATCATGAAAAACAAAGTTTATTCTGATCTTAAGGTATTTCATTTTCCTTCTAAGTTAGATGATATTGCCAATCAACGATTGTCTCCACCTATCCATGTGCGCATAAAGCCCACAAACGTATGCAATCATTCATGCTATTACTGCTGTTACAGGAATAAGAAGCTTGTTTTTAGCGAGTTATTCCGGGAGCCGGATTTTATACCAAGAGATAAAATGGAGAAGATCATCTCTGACCTTGAGCATATGAGGGTCAGGGCGGTAACCTTCTCCGGTGGCGGAGAGCCGCTTCTATATCCGCATATTAAAGAGAGTCTGACGAAGCTCTCCAAGGCGGGTATAGGCGTGGGGGTATTGACTAATGGAAGTCTTTTGCGCGGCGAGATCGCCGATGTTGTTGCGAATACGGTTTCGTGGGTTCGGGTCTCAATGGATGCCGCAGACGCACGGACTTATTCAAAATACAGGGACATCAGCCCTGAGTCGTTCGAATTAGTGTGCGATAATATTGAAAAATTCTCAAAGAACAAAAAGGGCTGCAAGCTTGGGATCAGCTTTATTGTGACCAAGGAAAACCATTCCAAGATATTCAAGTATGTGGAGCTGATGAAGAAGATAGGCGTCGATCATGTCAAGCTGTCAGAGTGCGTTGTCAGCAAAGACTGGAGACAAAACAGAAAATACATGGGCAGGTTTTTTATCTCGGCAAAGAAGCAGATAGGCAAAAGTCTGCGGCTGGCAGACGAAAATTTTTCGGTCATCGATCGTTTTCAGTTTCCTGACAAATATAATAATAACTACAAAAAGCCATATACCTTCTGTGCGTTCGCGCAGTGTTTGGTCATTATTGGGGCCGACCTGAATGTTTACTCGTGCCAGGATAAGGCATACACGACGCTCGGAAAGCTTTTTTCAATAAGGGATCAAAGCTTTGCGGAGGGATGGTTTAGCCAGGAGAACAAGGACAGCTTAAGAAAGCTCAATCCAAGCCGGGCCTGTATGCATCACTGTACTCAGCACGCTAAGAACCTGATGCTATTGGAATATTTCGCTGTGAACAACGCCCATTTAGGTTTTGTGTAGTACCAACAGAGAAAGGATGTAAGATGGCCCATAAGGACTTTATCACCCGGTTGCACACAAAGACCAAGAGGGACTATCTTGAGAGAGTGGTGAAATACAACAAGGCCGAATGTGCAACAGTTGCCAAACAGCTTGATAAGGATTATTGGGACGGTGACCGCAAGTTTGGTTACGGCGGGTATTATTACGATGGACGCTGGAAGCCGGTTGCCGAAGAACTTATCGGCCACTACAAGCTTGGCCCGGGTAGCAGAGTCTTGGATATCGGATGCGGCAAGGGATTTCTCTTGTATGAGATGAAAACGCTTGTCCCTAGCCTGGAGGTCCGAGGGCTCGAGATATCAAAATATGCCTTGGGAAACGCAAAACAAGAGATCTCCGGGCACTTGGACTACGGAACAGCCTGCAAGCTTCCTTATCCTGATAAGCATTTTGATTTAGTCCTCTCTCTTAACACGCTCCATTACTGCTATATCAACCAACTCAAGGAGGCGCTAGGGGAGATCGAGCGGGTCAAAAGAGGCGGCTCTTATATCGTCGTTGAATCCTACAGAAATGAAAAAGAAAAGGCCAATTTACTGAATTGGCAACTGACCTGTGAATGTTTTTACACGCCCGATGAGTGGGTCTGGCTCTTTAATGAGTTCGGGTATACCGGAGATTATTCATTCGTGTTCTTCGAATAGATAAGATGAAACTAACAGAGGCTCTCTATTTCTCCGGAAGACTCCTCAGGATGCATCTGTTCAAAGGCTATCGCGCGCCGCTCAGTATGTATGTCGTCCTGACCAACCGCTGTAACAATCAGTGTCTTTATTGTCGCGTTCATGCGCTCAATCAAAACGACAAACTAACCACAGCGGATCTCAAAGAGATACTAAGGCAAATGAAGACGGCAGGGGTCTTTCGCATCCAGCTGACCGGCGGTGAGCCAATGATGCGGCCAGATATAGGCGACCTGATCGCATTTGCCAAAAAGCTTGGGTTCTTTATCGGTATGTCCACGAATGGATATCAGGTCGCCGAACGGATCAAGGAACTGGATGGCTTGGATGTTGTTTTTTTATCGTATGA
>CAZPCF010000016.1:0-17269 GCA_964585045.1 uncultured bacterium | reverse complement strand
TTAAGAATCTACGAACATCACCTGTTTCACAATTTATCCATATCATGGCCGTCACCGGGAGTATCCTTGAGATGGCCTTGGCCCTTGTCATTTTTATGCCCGTCTCCATTATTAGTGAGATCACTATCCGTTTCGTCTTTGCGGTCGTTCAGATACCTGTAAATTGCTTTCATGATGACCGCATTGCCCGATCTATTCGTATGCCCATCCAAACGAAAATAAAGCCTTGCATGCGCTCTCTTAAAATACGGCCAAAGATCCAGATAACCGATCTTTAGATCCCTGCACATCGTCTTCACACGGGTGCGATAGGAAGTAGACTCTTCTTCATTTGATAAATGTTCTTTAGAAGGAATGGCTACAACCACGAGGCGTCCGCCCCTCTCTTGAACCTCCTTGTTAAGTTCACTGATAATCTGTGTCGTCAAAGAATGACTTTCCCGCATGACGGGATGATCGGCTTTCTTAACTTGAGGGATTTCAGCGTTCGGTGTTTCCTGCATAAGCTCGATCCTATAATAAATATCATGTAGAAAATGCGAGCGGAACAAGGCCCACATGATCCGTTCTTTTAAAGGCACGGCCTCTCTTGTTCCTGATTTCCGCTGCTGCCATTTCTCATCCGACGGGACAGGAACATTCGTCAATGTTAGAACACCATCTCTTAACTCAAACATCGGCTTCTGTTTTTCATATTCGACCGTTCTGCTATTATTACGAAAATCATTCTCACAAAACATCAGCACAACAAGCCTGAGATCCCCGCGATAGTCCCACCTTCTGAACGTTAATAGCTCCTGGTCTGTCCCATAACCCCGATGAGCCAAATTATAGACATCAACGTCCGGCATTTTTTTTCGCAGCATATTGACAAACATATCCTCGAACTCGACCTCAAACCCCCAGGTAAAAGAATCCCCCAAGAAAACAATGGCAGGTTTCTTCGCAGAAGTATGCTCGATATCCCTAAAACCCAGGGAATTGAGGCGCAGGAGTGACTTGCTATTCTTCATCACGAGTTCTTCCTTGCCGTGGGGGACACCGCTCCATCCCAGCACATCATCATAGCGTGACAGATTTCCATGCTCTGTTTGGTTGATCTCCCACGGGCCAAAATACGGAAATGGATCAAAGATCCTATAGTACCCCTCGATAAACACAAAAAGGAACAACAACGTCCCAAATAATAAAACGATCTCGTTGAAGATCTTCTCCTTGTATAAAAGGATCATGCCCCCGGCGAAAATAAGCAACAGGTCAAATCCGAAGACCACCCCCCTTAAGGCGATGTTCGTAATGCCAAGGGTCCATTCATTGACCAGAACAGCCATTAAAAGCAATGCCGCTCCGAACACAGTAAACACTTTAGCCTTATCAATCATTTTCCGGATCAAACAAAATGTCTGCCTCCCCAAGATCATTCACGAACCGCCGGAACACATTGCCCCGCACAAAAAACCGTAGACCTGCGCCTCTCCTTCGACTCTGCCCGCCTCTTCACTAAGAACTCGACCCTATCCGATTCTCCCATCAGTATCAAATTCGACCAATGAGCCGATCCCTCAGCGGGAAATCAAATTAACTCCCTCTACAATGATCCTGTATACCGTCCTCAAATTACCGCCCGTGGGTCGCCCCGCCATTCTTGGATAGTGGGCTACAGGGAGTAGAAGTAATTGAAACAATGGATCGGCCTTAAAGATCAGACGAAGGATCTCCCAATTAATAAGGCCACCGGTCGAACTAAGGCTCAAGGGCTGAACAATATCCGTCTTAAATAGCTTAAAACCACAATTAATATCGACCAGATGAAGTCCTAAAGAAATATTGGTGCTCAAATTCCCTAATTTCCCAAGCATTCGTCTATAAAAACCATCCGCCCTTTTTTTGCGATAACCCAACAAAAGATCATACTCGTGCCGGTAAGGCCATGCCGCCTGCAGAGAACCGATCTGCATCTGCCCATCCGAATCCATTAACAATATCCATGGCTTTTCCGCTGCCTTGATGCCGGAGACCAGCGCTCCGCCGTATCCTATATTTCTCCCGTGCGATATCACCTTGAGATTTGGCAAAGAGCGACTGACGCGATCAAGGATCTCCCTCGTTCCGTCCGTACTGCCATCATTGACAGCGATTATTTCCAAATCGGACACCAAACGTGCTGTGTAAGCATGAACGTCCAAAATAATTCGCTCAATAACATCCTTTTCGTTATATACAGGCAGGACAATAGTTAATCCATTATCCTTGATATCTCCAGCGAGAATTTTTTCCTGCCCCAAGACCTCACTCCTTTATATTATTCTAAACTGCATACCAAGTATTTAATGGTTCCGTCGGCTCTCCTGAACTCTTTATGAACCACGATCTTGCGGTTGAATGCTTTAACGGTATCATAAAATTTTCTCCCCAGCTCCTCATTACTGCCCTCCGCGTTGTCAATCCTCGTAAAAACCAAAATATCTTCAGGCTTGAAAGTTTCAACGCCTCTTATAAGCTCTTCTCTGCCGTGAGGCCCCCATCCTACGCTTTCTACTTGTACTCTAAGATCTGAGAGAAAACTCAATAAGCTCTCATGAGCATTCAATAATGTAACCTTATAAAATTTCTTCTTTATAAGCCAGTCTTTCAACAAGGATGTCGAACACTGGGCATTGTTGATCGCCTCTCTCCTTCGTTCCAGGCAGTCCAGAAAGTCCTTCCGGCCGTAACTGACAAGAAATACAATAAAAACCGCAGCTATCGCCATACGTCCGAAGAAGCGCCGATCGATGCACATCTGCCATATTTCCCAACAGGCCACAGCGATAAGTATTTGCAGATAAGGAAAAACGATATTCATATGCTTCGGATGTAAAGAAGTAAAAGTGTACCCCGAAGCAATGATAACAAAGAACGTCAAAAGCAATAAAAAGACGATCCGGTCTCTTAACTTATGAACATCGCGCAAAAACACGAGTCTAATAATTAAAACTAAAATGAGGACGCAAAACAATAATATTACGACGTCGCGAAGACCTCCTGTGCCGATCGCATCCCCCAAGATAACAGCCTTGACATGCCCCCACCTTTCCAGCACATGGGCCCAATAGAGCCGGTTGTCTACCCCATTGGGAGTAATAACAAGCCTCTGGGAAACGAATCGTTCTATAAAATTTGTCTTCCACCAGAAAAAAAGAAGAGGAAAAATCGTCAAACAAAAGGTGCCGGCGCCAAGGACCACATGTGTGAAATTGATCCTGTTTTTCCTGAAATACACCAACCATCCGACAACCATAAAAGCTAAAATAAACCAGATGAAGAAAGCTTTAGCGTTCAGCCCCAAGCCCAGGAAAACCATCCACAAACACAGATAAACACGCTTCCTGCTATCCTGATAAAGGAAAAAAAACATCGTTGCCATCACAGAAAAAAAAGGAATGCTGAAACCAACCAGTCTTTCTCTTATGAGATCAACAAAGAACGGGTTCACGGCCAAAAGCAGTGCAGCCGCTGCTCCAACTCGAAGATCAAAGAAGATCTTTCCGAATATAAAAGTTGCAACAATCGCTAAGATGCCAAAAAGCAGCGCGGCTATTCTTACGGTTCCTAAGGTAGGACCGCCTATAGCAATAAATGGCAGGTAAATATAGGTTTCAAGGGCGCCGTGTTTTCCATCAATCGTCCACGCCAGATTTCTCCCCAGGACATTCACGCTATAAGGCGGGCATGGTATGTTTCGCAGCATCTGCAAACTGACAACTGCCGCCTCCTTAAACGGGCCGGATTCGGGCTCATCCAAGGAGGTACAGCTGTAACACAGAACGAATAACGCCACTGAGACGAATAGAATTAACAGGGGGTTGTGATTTTCTCGGTCGATCTTAATCAAGGCTCCCCCTCTTGTTTAGAAACCGCCTTATGTAGCCTTGATCGACAAAATTCCTTCGATGAAACGACAAGATAAATCGCGCAAAACCAATAAAAACGATAGGATTTTTGGAAGAAAATCTCCGATATAGTTTCCGGTGGATCAGAAATCTTACTAACCACGAAGGCAGCAATGGAAGATACGTTAACAAAAGACAGATGCCATAATAAGGCCTGGGATCTTTCATGCTCCCCCCGCTATGCAAAGACTCTTCCGGCATATAACCCTGATTGATCTTCTCCACGTCGCATTCACTCAGCAGACCTTTTTGCTTGGCTGTCTCAATAACAGCGATCTTTGGATAATAGGTCAGCCAAAAAGAACTTACTATGTTGGGCCTAAATTCATTATAAAACAAGACGCTCTCTTCTTCTATCTGCAGCGAATCCCCGGGAATGCCCAACATATGATCAACCTGAACAAAGATCCCGGCATCTTTCAACATGCGTATGGCCTCTGATGTGCTTCCCTTATCAAAGTGCCGTTGCAGGACTTTCTCACAGAGTTCCTTGTTTAGGGTCTGTATCCCGATCTGCATTCGATAACAACCCGCCGAACTTAATGCCTCAACTTTTTCTTTATTTAAATATTGAGGTATAGCGCAGCATGAAAACGGCAAATGGATCTCCTTTTTATAAACCTCGCAGAACTTGATGATCCAGTCTCTATCGGAGACAAAACAATCATCTATGAAATAAATATATTTTAAAGGATGATCACGCCTCGCCTGTGCGATCTCCGCAATGACATTATCAACATTCCTGCGCCGGATCAGGCTTCTTCCTCGCAAGTTGCGCAGATGAGAGTGAAAACAGTAGGCGCAGCTGTACGGACAACCGCGGCTCGCCATGATGAAATATTCCTGCGAAAAAGATCTGAACTGCGAATAGAGTGGCCTCTTGTAAGGGAACGGCAACGCATTCAGATCGGACAATTCCCCTTCTTTAAGATCTCCGATGACTTCTCCTCCTGATTTATAGATCACGCCTTTTATGGGTCGACGGGGCAAGGCATATTCTCCGCCGGATTCACATTCTTTTAAAAAATCTGAAAAAGACTTTTCTGCTTCTCCGATAGCAACGCTATCAACCGCCGCTTCCTTTAAAACGATTTCCGGGACTGCCGTGGGGTGAATGCCACCGAAGACTGTTATCACTTGGGGCATGATCTTTTTAAGGGCTCTGGCACATTCAAGCTGAACCCGATAATTATTGGTCACACAAGAAAACGCGACAAAATGTGGGCGAGTATCAACAATCTTCTTTGCAATATCAGCAAAAGATGGCGTTCTTTTTTTTAAGCTTGTATAGGCATCTTCCGCCGTATAAAAAACGAGATCCACCGTATGGCCGTCCCGTAGACAAACAGCCATTAAATATTCAACCGCAAGGCTTTCAAAGTCTGGGTACACGAAAGTAATTCTTGCCATTGAGTCAACGTCCTATTTATTTTTTCGAATTAATGCGGCCATGACCACCGGAAAATCCTACGAGCAACCTGTTGCCAAGGTCGTTCCCTTTGGAAAAGATGACGTCGTCGCATTTGACCGCGGCTACTCTAATTTCTCATGGTGCGCAACCCTTGATGCCAAAGGGGGTTGTTTCGTTACCCTCGCAAACATAACGCCGCTATTAGAGTCCTCGAACGACGGAACGTCCGTCATCTTCCTAATATCATGGCGGATCAAGTTATTGAGTTCAGGTTTCTCTTTCTTGCCGTCATAAACTTTTATGCCCCCAGTCGCACATGTTGACCAACTGGGCAAGAGCCCCAGGGCACATGCTTGCTACGGACGTCAGTTTAAGAGAGGAGCTTTTCCAGGGATTTCCAATTGTTCAGGTAGGGCATAAAATCCCTGCCAGGGTGCCGGAAGGAGCCTTTTGCTATTTTTTTCTTGTCAGCTGCAGTTAGCCCCTTCCCCCTCGTTTCCCAGCACTGGCCGCCTTCTTCGGGGACTTTTATTTAAGGCCCACGGTAAATCTTAAAGTTTCTGGCCACAGGGTGATATTCTATATGAGTCCTCTTAGCCCCACCACAAAAAGACTTTTCTGGCTTATGAATTTATAAACAAACTAATGTTTATTTGGGTTAACTAGCCCTCTTTGTTCAACTGGCGCTCATTAGAACAATATCCTCACGGGGGGGGGCTCACAGAGCTTATAACACCACCCCCTTCAAAAAGATCTTCCCCGCCGCATAAAAGCGTCCACGCCGCAAGACTTTGGTCCGGCCAAAACTCGAGCTTCACTCTGTGCTTTTTGTCCATGAGCTCATCGGAAGCATTACATTCGTAAGGGTTTTGTGCTATATTCGGGAAAGAACTTAGGAGATTCTTCATGAAATTTGTGGATCTGGTCGCCGCAAGTAAGTTCGGCATACCTCTTTTCGCGCTTCTTTTCCTTCTCATTGCCGAACCTTTTCTCCCGGGGTCGATACAGTCTTATTGCCCCTACGTTTATTTTTTTATTTTGCTCCTCGCCCTTTACCAGATCAATACATCAAAAAAAATATTTTTCCTGTATTTGCTGGCGGCTACCGCGATCGTCCTCCTGCACTTCTCTGATCTGAACATCGCTCCCGCCACAGCCAACCAGGTCAGAATTATCCTCGAAATGTCATTTGGCCTGGCGGCTGCCATCAACATTATCTGGTATACCGCGGATTTTAAAAGCAACCTCGAGGATGGCCTTTGGGGGGCCATTTTAGGCTTCATCATCCTGGCGGGATGTTTTACCTCGTTTTATTATGGCCTCTGCAATTTTGATCCGTCGATCAACCATTTCGCTTCTATTTCTAAAGGTCTTCTTCACCCCATAGGAACAAGCTCCATTCCCTCCGCAGCAGACCTCCTTTATTTAAGCTTTATCACCATTACCACGTGTGGCTACGGCGACATCTACCCCATATCCGCGATCGCTCGAAGGTTATGTAGCATTGAAGCCTGCACAGGCTCCCTTTATCTTGCGATCTTCATCGGCCGCCTATTTGCCATGTATCAGAATAAACAAACCCGCGGTTGACCTCCCCCTTCAGGAAGATCTTTCCGGTCATATAGATAGTTTTTCTCTGACCAATCTTAATGAAACCGTATAGTTTGCAACGTACTATTATTTATATGAATATAATAATTGATTATAAGAAATATCCATGGCAGCGTATTGCTCCCAAGACCCAAGCGTGATGGAAATACATCTTGTATATACAACTGGGCGTGTTAGCCTACAGGGAGCGGGATGTGGAAATATGCTGGAATGAATTGAAGAACGAACGCCTCAAGCAAACACGCGGTGTTTCGTTCGAAGAGATCTTGCAAGAAAAGTGGATCGCAAACATACCCCACCCCAAGAAAGAAGGCCGGAGAGTGCTTCTTTTGAACGACGGGGGTATATTTGGATCGAGCCTTTTGTGGTCGACGGAAAGGGCATCTTCTTAAAGACTCTTTTTGCCAGTCGGGATTACACCCGGCGATATAAAAAAGGAGAGCTCCCATGAGAAGGATGAAATTGACGCGTTATGAAAAACAGATCGAGAAAGATCTCCTCGGCGGCAATTATGTCATCGGCTCCAAAGAAGAGACCGAACGCATCAGAGCGGCGATCGAAGCCTACCGGAAGAACGCCGTCCTCCATATCCGGATCAACGAAGGCGTCCTCCGCAAGCTCAAAGAAAAAGCCAAAAAGATCGGCGTGAAATACCAGACATTCATCGCTGAGGTTCTGCGCAGCGTCGCCCAAAGCTGACCGCCCTCCTATTCTAAGCCGGAGGAAATTTCGCGAGCACTTTGGCGACCGCACCCGGCGCGCGGGCCTTCCGTTTTTCCGGAGTACCCCCCGGATCCACCATCCCTTCCAGCGAGCCGCGCCACAGGATCCCGCCGGATGTTGGATCGAGCATATCCAGAACAAAGGTCCCATCCTCATATTTGAACGCCGCCACATTTCGCGCACCAACGGTTGGCATAGTCACCACCCCCGTCCGCGAATTGAAATTCGGAGGGTTGTAATCGCTCATGCGTTCTTGTTTGGCTTCCACCGTAATGTAGTATTTCAAAAGCATATCCGGCTGCCCGGCTCCGGCACTTTGGAGCCCTTTCGCCTGAAGCTCTGTTTCTATTGATCGCTTAATGACGGCACGCAGGTCCGGGTCATCGAACCGGAGGTCTCCCGTAGGCTTTTGTTCGCTCGACCAGCCATAAGTTTTTAATTTTGAAAAATCCACCGTCCGGTTGTAATCCGAAGATATTGTGGCTGTGGCACACCCGGAAAAAACCACGATACTCCACAGAAACATCCTCACCGTATTTTTCATGATCTTTCTCCTTTTTCGAAGAGTTGCAATGCACTGTAATTGTCAGACATCTAAAAGCCAACTCTGAACTGCAAAATTCTATTCCCCAAGAAGCCCTTTGGCGAATTCTTTGTTGGACGGGTATTTGAGCTGCACTGTAAAAAGGGCTTCGCTGAAATCACGGCCTGGAATCACGCCCTCGCTCTCTCGAATATCATGGCTCCAGCCCATCTCCTCAGGTCGCTTTCAAATTCCGACATAACTTGTCTAAGCCAGGCGTTCCATCCTTTTGCTTTTATCTGACGTAATAATACCAGACCAGATCTTTTACGCAGGAAGAAATCACCACCCCAAAAGTTTTTGTAAGGGCCCCTGCTTCCGTTTCGGGAGCGGCGCGGGATCATATTCTTCAAAAATAATGTGCAGAACATTGTCCAAAAAGGTCATGTCCTTCGGCATCTCCACATGGTTCGAGAAAAAGAAGACCGAATGATCCAGGGGAAGCTGCCGCCGGACCTTAACACCGCCGACTTCGACCGTATGCCGGCCCAAAACGCTTTCCTTGGTGACACTCATGTCGCCGTAGCCGCAAAGAATGTCCTTAAGAGCGGGATCGTTCGTTTTGAATGCGGTCTTCCACTTCCCTTTATCATTACGGCCCAAGATCGCCGCCTGCAGGGTCGGCACCCGGTCCCCCGCGAGCACGATATAGCGGACCTTCTGCTTCTCCTCGGCCTGATCCCCTGCCCATAATGCCGCTTGAAATTTCTTGGCACGATCGAGCGCCATTGCGATATAACGCCGCTGGACGGAAAGTTTTTCCCGGAATTTCTTTTCGCCTTTCACTTCACCATGCGCTTTTTTTAATTCCCCGAGTGTCTTCGCCTGTCTTTCCGGATCGAATACAGACCATCCATAGAGCTCCCAATTCGCGGGATCATAGAGATCGATGTCCAAAGGCTTCCCGTCAGGGCCGATAAAGACCTTCCTCCCGTCCAGAGGCATCAGTTCGTAAAGCGCCGGCATGGAAAAGATCATCTCGGCCGTGGCGTAGCCCACGCTGGGAAGCCAAAGTCCCTGATGGACCGTCATGAATGATTCGACGGAGCCGGCATTCGGTGTCCCGAGCATGATGATCTTATTGATATTTTTTGCCCCTTCATAAGTCGGCACCGGTTGATCCTGATCCAAGACATCCGCGGCGCCGTACTTCGCGTAATAACGCGCCACGAGACCGCCGGCGCTGTGGCAAATAAGGTTGATCTTAAGGTCCGGACGTCCTGTTTTTTCCTTGAAATCCCTTATCCGGCGATCAAGCTGCTGGGCTGCTTCGACAAGATCGCGGCGCCAGTCCCAGGGATGACCGAACCCGTCCTGATGCGGCTTGAAACCGCCAATATTTATCGCGACTTCCCGGATCCGTTCGTTAAGGTCCAGTTCCATAACTCCGGGGATATACTTGAACGTCGTGACAACTTCCCCGGAAACGACTTCATCCTGGTTGTCCCGTAGCGTTTTGCCGTCGATCGGAAGCTCGAGTTCTTCGATCAATCCCTGAAAAACATTGCCGTAGATGATCTTTCCGGTATTGCGGTCCTTCAAGATAGAAGCCATCATGCCCGGAATGAACGCGATCGGTGGTTTTTGAGGAAGGGCACGGTAGCCCGCGTAAAGATGGCTCAGAGCTCTTCCGTCGGCTTGTTCTCTGAGAATGTGCGAACCGATCCGGACTACGGCATAAAGCACAAAGAAAAGGATCGTGAATTTCACCAACCCGGTGAGCAGGCTAAAAAAACCATGTCCTTTTTGTTTATTCATTTGAGATCTCCTGTTCCAAAATCATTGCAAAACACTGCTGCTCAAAATACGGCACGGAAATGGGCCCGGATCTTTTCGGAGAATTTAGAGTCCCGATCGGCCGCTTGGGCTTTGGCGTTGATCTTGCTTTGGGCGCGCAGTTCCTGGAACGGTTTACCCAAAGTCTCCAGCAACCCCATTTCATACAAACGGCGGTCCACGCTGCCGGTCAGAATTCTGCGCTTCCAGAACGGCCGGTCGAAAGCACGGGTTTCGATCATATGGTCCCCAAGGGTGTTCGTACAGCTTTGCGTCACGGTATTATAAAATTCCGGCTGGTTGTGAAGGGCGTTGGTCCGCTCAAGCATGCTCACAAAAAATTTCCGGATCTGCTCCGGAGCAAGGGTCGTCCGGTAAAGATAGACATCTTCTTTGCGGTAATTGGTCCGAAGACGTGCGATATCGCGCTCATCTGCCCACACATAAATGATCTCGTACTGCTTGAAAAGCCCCTTAAACGTGCCGTAGCTTTCGCCTACTTCGGGCCGGTATTCGATAGAGACCGCGAGATAGCGTCCATCCGTAAAACCGAAGCTCACAAAAACATGCGCGATCGCGTCCATCCCCCAGTAATTCACAAAGACATCCAGCGTCCGGAGATCTCTCAAGTCGTACTCCCGGGTCTCCCAACGAACATCGAAATCGTCGACTGTCCTGTAGCCGGCATTCCGAATGTTGTGGAGTGTGACCTTATCACCGCGGAATTCCGCATAGGCGGTTCTTTCCACTGACAGAGGATAATGGGCGTTTGTTTTCGGCTGGATCTGCCATTCATAGGCCAGGACACACAAGAATCCGGCAAGAGGCAGGATCACGGCCCATTTTTGGGAGCGGCGGATCAGAATGGCGAGCGGAACACCGGCAAGAAAGCAATACGCGATCGCTGTCCTGAGGGGCTCTGGCTGGATCGGAGAATAATAGAGGGCCCCAAAACTCCAAAGATAAAGAGCGATCAAGACGATCGGGAGGATGATCCAACGGAGAAGAAAAGTGATAACGACTCCCATGAGATATCTGGAAATATCCTCAGGTTTTTGACGCCGTGCACAAAGCGGATTTTTCCTGCTCGGTCTCAAGAATATACTTGGCGGATCGCAATAGCTGGAGGATGACCCAGACATCCTTGTTCTGGTAAGTATGCCGCTGCTGGGAGATCAGGACCATCGCGGTCACATTCACGCCGGGAACTTCGTTCAGGTCCTGGCTTGTGATCTCCACGATCCCATCGGAGTTCTCGTTCTGGTGTTTGGTCGAAAGAAGCGGCATGCTGCCCGCGCCGAGGATCGAGATATAGACCACATCAGTGGGCAAAGGCCGGTTTTTAAAATCATTGAGCCCCACGATCACATCGTCCGTGCGGCCGTTCCCGTTGACATCTTTGCTGTGGAACCAGTTGGGTGTATTGAACTCCGGGCCGCCATTCAAATAGATGCTGTCTTTTTTGAGGTCGCGTACGGCATCGCTCTTTGAGTCCAACCCGGAAAGCCGGGTCCTGGTCCTGTACGGGAACATCTTCAGGTACCAATGTTCCGGGTCGTAATCGCTCCCGCGTTGAGGGGTCGCAAAAGAGATATAGGCCCGGACATCATGCCCATAGTAATCCGACTGCAGGTATTCGCGTCCCGCGAGTCCGCCCATACTGTGCCCGATCAGGACCACCTTGGGAGAACCGGTAACTTCCTTCACCTTCTTGATCATCTCAGCAAGTTCTTTGCCCTGCTGGGTGATGGCAAGCTGTTTCCCTGAAAAACTGACCGTATACATGGTCGCGGGGGTGATATTGTCCGCGTGAACGATGATCCGTCCGTTCTTTTGCTCGGCTTTGAGGTCTCCGCCATAGCTAAAGCCAAATTCCCCTAGTTTCTTCATGATCTTGCTCTTGTACCAGAACGAGCCGTCACAGTTGAGCCCGTGGACAAAAATAAGAGGCGCTTTCGGCAACATCTTGGTCTCGCCAAACCCCAGAAGTTTCGCCTTCCGGTCGAGGCCGACCGAAGAACACCCCGTGAGCCCCGCCGCGAGAAGGAGTATCAAGAAGAAAAAACACACTTTTTTCATAGATGGGCTTCATCTTTTTTGCTGACCACGTGAGCAATGTGCAGCCCCATGAGCCGCGCAATGAAGATCGCAATGAACATCTGTCCTGTCACGGCCTCCATGAAAGCAAGCGTTTGAGCAAAGTGCGTCGCGGGTACGATATCGCCATACCCGACCGTGGTCAATGTAACATAGCTGAAATAAAAAAGGTTGGGCCCCGCTTGCCCCTGGACCAAGAACGCCGCCGGATCAAAAAAAAGCAGCAGCCGGTACACGATCCCCCAAGTGACCCCCAAGAGAAGATAGGTGC
This sequence comes from uncultured bacterium, assembly GCA_964585045.1. Taxonomy (GTDB): domain Bacteria; phylum Omnitrophota; class Omnitrophia; order Omnitrophales; family Aquincolibacteriaceae; genus Aquincolibacterium. Next base: position 4,865 of record CAZPCF010000016.1, on the reverse strand, counting down.
AAATACCGCCCTTAATGCTGTCGTCCGTGACCTTTTTTTCGTTGAAGAGGAATTTAATGAGGTATTGGAGAAAAACCGTTAGAAAGATGACGTAGGCGATGTCCGCCACGATCATGAATTTTTCGGCCCATAGGGCATCGGTAAGCTGAACCACGCCATCGGCTGTGATCACCGCTAAAATAATGGCCGCACTGACCCAAAATCTTCGCGGCCTCACGATCATAATACGAAGAATAAGGATGTTGGAGGCGGCAAACACAACCATAACGAACAAGTCGGCGACGCCCCTCTGTCCGGTGCTCCTCGCGAAAGGAATGGCTAAAAGCAGCACCACGATCAGCACGAGGAGATGATTGAAACGGTTCAGGAATATTTTTTCAAGCCTCTTTTCAAGATTCAGCATGTTGCCCCGAAACCTTTCGCTACAAGACGACTTTTTTCTCGCATCCAAGGCAAGCCAGAATGATCAGTGGCATCAAAAAAGAAAAACGTTTCATATCCTCCTCCGTACAATGAATGAAAATCTTAAGATCGCAACCTTATATCAGAACTGCTCTATTATGCAGAAATAGACTCTCGTAGTCATCAAGAACATGAAGGCGCTTCCGATTTTGTGTTCCTCGAAGATATGGTATACTCCAGCCTGAGGTGACCTTTATGAAAAAACTTACGGCAGTTTCAATTTTGGGAATGTTGTTTCTTTCGGTCGTGTTTCCGATCTCGTGGGCGGCTGAGGACGAAGCAACGGGGATTGGGATGAGCGGCACTCCTCAGGAATTGGCGGATCTTCAGAAAACGCTCAAAAGTGATCGGATGGATAATCTTGAGCAGAACGTCGCCGATCTGAAACAGGCCCTCAATGCCTTATCCGATCGGGTCCAGGATCTAGAGCGCACCGTTGATGACTTCAACGGCAGGCAGTAAGCGCCGCTTTCGTCAGACCTTCGATCGACGGGCCTAAGCTATCTGGGGATGGATGATGGCGCGCCGCCTTAGCTCGAAGAAACATTTCGCGCAGCAGAGCACATCCGACGCGGCGTTGTGCTGATCCTCAAAATCCACCTCGAAGAGCTTGATATGAAGCTCGGAGAGTTTCGGCCACTTGTTACCATAAGGCCCCGGGATCTTGCAATACCCCGTGGAGCTTTTCATGGTACATATTTTTTTGACCTTTAGCACGTCCGGCATTCCCTGCCGCAGCAGTTCCACCCGGACCATCTTTTCATCGAAATCCATGTTATGCGCAACCAGGCATGCTGCCCCCCGGACCGCCCCGGAAAATTCCTCCAAAACCTCCGTGGCCGGACGACCTTCCTTCAATGCCTTTTCGGTGCTGATGCCGTGGATCGCCGTCGCGCTTTCGGGGATCAAATAGCCCTCCGGCTTGATAATGTGATCGTGGAATGCGATCCGCGTCCCGCCATCGTCAAAAAGCGCCCAAGCGATCTGGACAATGTGCGGCCAGTTCCCAAGATCAGAAACAGGGGCCTTCCAGCTTTTCGGCAATCCGGTCGTCTCTGTGTCGAAAAAAAGATACATCGTCACCCTCCCACCGAAAAGCATTTTCCGGCATGGTAATAATAGATCTCCGGCGGATGCCCGCGGACCTTCGTTTCCTTTTCAAGCCAGGCGGCAACTCTTTGCTGCTGATCTTTATTCTCCGGATCCAAAATAGGATCGACGCTTAGGTCATGCACGATATAGATCGCGTTGGGTTCTTTGTCCTGCCCGCCGGCAGGCAGGCGCTCATCATTCAGGAGCTTTTTTAGATGAAGATCGAGCTGCCCGCCGCTCTTTTTTTTCACGGCCCCACCCAGCAAAGCCGCACGAACACTAGCTTCGCTTATATCGTTTGAGAGCGAAGGCGCGGGTTCCTGGCTGAAGAACTCCACATGGGTCTTTACTTCGATCTTCCCCCACTCCGCCGGAGCACGATAATGCAGAAGAGCGAAAAGCTGCCCGTAACGGATGAGCACTTTCTGATCCGGCCCGAGACCCTTTGAATGGTTGGTGAGAAGCTGGCCGAGAGCCCTCGGATCGAAGGCCCGTATGCCGTTTTGAATATCCACGGAAAGAACATCGAAACCGAAAAATCCGCGCATATTGTTTTGCGCGCGACCCATCGTGTGCTCCAAAACATCTTGGAATGACTGCCATGCCATTTTTTCTTCTTTGGAGATGATCGAGGCGAGATAAAGCGGCCGCGACCCTGTTTCTTCCGTCACTTCAAATTCAAGGATCTTGGGCGTTCGTTCTTTTTGGTAAGCAATGGCCTTCCAGGAAGGAAAGCCGGAAAAGAGCTGCGCCTGCAAAAGTCCGTTCATGGCTGGCAATTCCCTCGTTTTTAAAGATAGTAACCGTAGAATTTCTTGGAATCCTTCATCACCGTTCGTTTTTCCCCAGCGAGGAAAAACTCACTCGCGCCTCCAGTCTCGCTCGACGAGCAGGACTGGTGCGGAGGCAGCGTTCGGAGCCCTTTGGAGCTCGGTGCCGCCTTCTTTCAATGGCGGATCCAAAGGGCGAGAACCGCACGCGGTCGTTTCTCGCAGCCCTGATTCAAAATAGAAAACAACGGGCAATCAGGGCAGCCCCAATTTCCACTCCGTTAAAATTGATAAGTATTGGGACTGGAAGAAACGAACCGCGGGTGACGACGGCCAGTCCTGCTCGTCACCATGCCCGCTCGACCTCCGGAGCGTGCTTCAGGATTCGCAGGAAATTCTGCCTGATGGCCTTTGTAGAATCCGAGTATTGCCGAAGTTTTCGTAGCGCTACTTCCCAACTATGAATTCAAGCACCACATCCGCTTGCTTGGCCGCGGCAATGCTGACCCGGGGCGACAAGGCCGGGGACTTCTCGATGTCGGACGAAAGATCTCCGATCAGAATGAGGTTCGCCTTTAGCTTGTAAACCCTCAGATCATCGTTGGAACCGTATCCTCCGAGCCCGGAAGCAGAGACGATCAATTTACCTGAAGGAAGCAGTGCGGAAACAAGCATGCTCTTCATCTCAGCCTGGTCCAGGCACTCCACCACGACATCGCAGTCGCGAAATATTTCCGGAATATTGGCAAGCTCCAACTTCAATGGCAGCATTTGAAGCTCCAGGTGAGGGTTGATCCTGAGGAGATTCGTCCGCAGAGCCTCGACTTTCTTCATCCCGACTTGATCTTCGAAATAGAATTGCCGGTCCAAATTGGAGGGATCTACAAGATCAAAATCCGCGATTGTGAGGCGCTTAAATCCCACACGCACAAGACATGCCGCGCAATTCGAGCCCAGGCCGCCTGCGCCCGCGATCCCGATCTGTGCCTTCTCGATCTTTGCGAGTTTCATTTCACCGAGTTTTTTAATAAGGTCTTGTCTGAACGCGTCCATCATCAGATCTGCATCCAATCTTTCAGCACCGGTTGATATCCTTTGGCAACAAGCATGGCTTTCATTTCCTCGACATCCCGAGGGTCCGAGATCTCGAATTGAGGGGCGTTCTCCTCTTCGGGTAATGCGATCGTGTGGCCGCCAACACGCGTCGTAGAACCCGCAGACATACGTGTGATCCCAAGAGGTAAAAGGTCCTCCCTTAAGCGTGCGCTTTCCCGCGTCGAAAGCGTTATCCCCACCCGTGGCAGAAAAAGTCTCAGAGCCATAATGATCTGTGCCATATTCTTGTCGCTCACTTCCGTTATCTCTTTAAAATCCCCGGTGTGCGGCCGCAGGCGCGGAAGCGAAGCCCCGATCTCGACCGCCCCATAACGGCCCTGCAAATACTGGGCGTGAAGGCCCATCAAGAAAACCTCTTGCCTCCAATCGTTCAGCCCCAGAAGTGCCCCGATGTTCACGTTCCTCATTCCGCTTTTTGCGGCACGTTCAGGCGCATCGAGCCGGAAACGAAAATCTTTTTTAGGACCCGCTCTGTGCACCCGGTCATAGACCCCTTTGTCATAGGTCTCCTGGTACAAGGTCAATCCGTCGATCCCTGAGCATGCGAGATCCGCGTACTCATCTTCGGTAAGTGCGTAGATCTCGGCGGAGATCGAGCTGAAATATTTTTTCAGCACCTCGAGGCATTCCTTGATATAGACTAGCGGACTTTTTTCCCTCGAATCCCCCGTTAACACAAGGAGATGCTCGATCCCTGTCGAGGCGATGAACGCGGCCTCTTTCTCCACTTCGCCTAAGGTCAGCATTCTTCGCGGCACTTTGTTCAGGGCGTTGAACCCGCAATAAGCGCACTCATTCTCGCAATAATTCGAAAGGTACATCGGAGTATAAAGCTGAAGGGTTCTGCCAAAATGCATCAAGGTCAGGGCATGCGCCTTCTGCGCCATCGGTTCCAGAAATTCCTCCGCGACCGGAGAAAGGAGCGCCAAAAGCCTCTCGGGATCCTGGGCATCAGAGTGGAGCGAGCGTTCAACCTCTTGGGGTGAAAACTCGCGAAAGATCTTCTCGAAGGGAAGGTCCTTATATTTCAGAAGGATGTCGTAGTAACTCATTCTTAGTACTGTTCTCCATTTGATTTTAAGGGGTTAACAGCACTTGTTCTCAAATAAATACTTGAAGGATAACAAGTGCAGTCCAAGTCACCTTCTATAAAAAGAAATAAAGACTTGGGCAGTACTATACCGCATACCCTTAAATTTAAATGTGATGCGGTATTAGCGCGTTTCATCCCGGAGAAAACCGGTCAAAGGTGAGGAGGCGCTGGCCTCGCTCCCCGAAGAGGCAAGCCCGGCAAGATAAGCGGCGCGTCCCGCGATCACGGCGTCCTTGAACGCTCCCGCCATGGCCACAGGGTCCCGCGCGATCGCGATCGCCGTATTTACAAGTACCGCCGCACAGCCCATCTCCATGCATTCGCAGGCATCC
>CAZPCF010000015.1:0-18603 GCA_964585045.1 uncultured bacterium | reverse complement strand
TTAATTTTCAACCGTCAGACTTTCCTGAGGCGCATCGCATCGGATGTTCCACGATATCCCTGCCGCTCTATCCCAAACTTACAGATGAGGATGTGGGTTACGTGATCAGCGCTCTCGAACGTTCTCTAGCCTGATCTAATACTGGAATGATGTTTTTTGGAACTACGATGAAGAAAAAATATAGCATGAAAAAATATCCGGCGGGATCGCAGATGAAAATGATCGAACATTCGAGGCCGACGATCGGAAGTAAAGAGGCTAAGGCGGTTCTGGACGTCATGCGAACAGGCCTTTTGTTTGAAGGAGATGTGGTTAGAGAATTCGAAGAAGAATTAAGCGCTTACATCGGAAGCGTGGGAGGCGTGGCGGCAAGTACCGGCACCCTGGCATTATCCTTGGCATTGTTGTGTTTAGGAGTCACAAAAGAAGATGAAGTCATAGCGCCAAGTTATACTTGCAGATCGGTGTTGAACGGCATTTTGTATAGCGGCGCAAAGCCGGTATTGTGTGATGTGAATGAGAAAGATTACAATATTTCATTTGAAGCCGCTAAGAAAGCCATCACGAAAAAGACAAAGGTGATCATAGTTCCTCACATGTTCGGATATGCAGCCGAGATCGAAAAGTTCAGCCGTTTAGGGGTTTGCGTCATAGAGGATTGCGCGCACCTGGTCGGGGCCGAGCATCAAGGGAAGAAACTAGGCAGTTTTGGGGATCTATCGATCTTTTCGTTCGAAGGGACCAAGTACATTGTTGCGGGAGAGGGTGGAATGGTGTTGGCAAATGAGGCCCCATTATTACAAAAGCTTAGAAGACTCAAAGAACCCGACTCTTTTGACTACAAGCTGAAACATACTTATAGGATGACTAATTTGCAAGCGGCGGTGGGTTGTGCGCAGCTTTCTCAGGTAGAGACTTTTATAAGAAAACGAAGAAGAATCGCGAAGATCTACAGCGATCATTTTTCCGAATTGGACGTAGAATTGCCGGAAGAACGCCGTCAATCGAGGCATGCATTCCACAGGTATATGATCAAAATAAAATGCGACATCCATCTTTTTATGAAAGAATGTTATAAGGCGGGGGTCAAAGTTAAGCAACCGGTCAAGCCGTGGCCCTTGCATCGCTATCTGGGGCTCTCAGGCAAAAGTTTCCCTCATACGGAGTATATTATGAGGTCGGCCGTATCGATACCGATCTACCCATCGTTGAGCGATAGGCAAGTAGGACATATCGTAAAAACCGTTAAGAGCGTCCTGTCCCGAATAAGATAAAAAATGCAAACGGAAGACATGAATAAACAATATGGCTTTTTATCTGAGGAGGAAAAACTTTTTCCTCCCATGGTCGTGGTCAAGATAACAAATACATGTGATTTGGAATGCGTTCATTGTCCCTATAGCGTTATCTCCAAACAAGCCCATTATAAACCGGTACACATGGATTGGGGACTGTATGAAAAAATAGTGGATGAGGTTGCTGCTTACAAGGGCGTCATTTTCAGACTGCTGTGTGACGGCGAACCCTTGATGCATCCTCGGTTTCCGGACATGATCAGGCTTGCCAAGCAGAAAGGAATAGGGCCCCTGAATTTTATTACGAACGGGGTGCGGTTAGATTCCAAATTGGCTGCAACCGTTCTTGAGTCGGGCGTCGATGCCGTTGAAATAAGTTTGGACGCCCTGACCCAAGCGACTTATGAGAAAATACGAAAAGGATCTAACTTTGGCTTGGTCATGGACAATGTCCATGAATTTATTGAGAAGAGAAATAAGATGGCCGCCAAGACGAAAATCATGGTAAGTATTATTGACCAACCCGAAGTGGGGGCCGAGATGGAGGCATTCAAGGAATATTGGGAACAGAGAGCCGATAAGGTCATTACGCGCATCTATACTTCCATAGGGGGTCTTGTCGACGATACGAAAATGAAGATCGATGATTCGGGGGACCGGTGGCCTTGCCCGCTGCTTTGGAGAAGATTTTTTATCAATAGTCTTGGAGCAGCCGAATTTTGCGTCGAAGACTGGTATAGCGAAACCGTTGTCGGAGATGTGAACAAGGCCAGCATTCGGGAGATCTGGAGTTCCCCGGAATACGAAAAAGTGCGGCAAGCGCATCTTTCCAGAAAATTTTATGAAGTGTCTTACTGCAGTGGCTGTAAAGATTGGAAAGCCAGAGAATGGGACAATGACTATTTTAGTGCGCTTTCCAATGTTCTAGGAGAGAAGATCAAGTGAGGAAAATATTTTTGAAAGCGTTGTGGATCCATTCATTAGCGCTTATTCTCCCTCTATTCGTACTGAACCATGTGAGCATTGGCCTTGCCGCAGAACAGGACCCTTATGCGGTAAAGCCATGGGAGGTTGGCCAGTATGTCCTTTATCAAATCGTGACCTTTGAGGGGGAAGGTAAGAACAATCGATATGAGATCTCATTAACCGGAAAAGAGAACGTAGAAGGTAAAACGTTTTTTTGGATGCAGATCGATATCTATGAAAATTTTATTTATCATGGATACAACACAAAAACGCAAAAGCTCGAGAAGAATGTTTCCTTTATAGCGCTTGTTCCCCCTAAAGACAGAACCTCCTTTGTTAACAACCCATCCCTTTTCCTGTCGGATGGGGTCCTTCCTAAAGACGCGGTAAAATTAGCTATGCAGATCAAAAATGGTGACTGGCATTGGGTGGATCCCAAGAACATATTCTCCCATCAGCATATCATAGAAGATACGCCTTACATTTTGACTCCCGATGCTAAAGGAAAGATAGATTTTAGTAAGCTGAAGATCGACCCTGACCCAATGATCATGGCCACTCAGTCGGGAGATGCTATCCCGCAATGCTATCACTTTTTTGTGCATACGACCGTCGAAGATGAGTATTGGGATGAAGGTTTGGATGTTTGGCGGTCGTCCGAAATTCCGATCTTGGGCATTGTGAGAATGGATTTTTCGCAAACTCAATATTGGGATAAATGGTCCCATAGAAATGAGCACCCCCTAAAAAGAACGTTCTTAGATTTTTTCCATGAACTGTATAAAAAAAGAGTGCCCGGGAGAAGAAACCCTGACACCTGCATCGTCCGGCTTCTTGATTATGGCCCAAAATAAAGAAGGCTCTATGTGGCGCGATAACCCAAAATTGATAGTCGGATTTATGGCCGTCATTTTGCTGGTAGGATTCTATGCTTTCCCGCTTTTATGGAATGTGAGCAATTCCTTTACGCTCTACCCCAAGAACATTCCTAACTTCTATTCAAACTATTCAACGATCTTTACATTTAAAGAGTCCGTTCTGGAATCCATGCGATTTCCTTTGTGGTATCCATTTTGCAACGGGGGGAAATTCGTATTAACACATCCGACGGAATTTTCATCTTCCATCTTCTCGGCGCTTGCGCTTCTCATGGGAGAAGTGGGGAGTGTGAATTTGTCATGGTTCCTCGCCTATATTTTAGGGGCTTGTTCCATGTTTTATCTCATGAGATGCGTCTTGAAATGCTCGTTGTTTGGCGCCATTTTTTCAGCGTTAGTATTTTCAATGTCCGGTCTTTTTGCTTATTTGTTTGAGAACGGGATTTTTTATTGCAAAGAGCTTTTGTTCTTGCCGCTTCTTTTGGCTTTCTTTATTAAGGCCAAAAACAATTTGAAATTTATTATTTTGTGCAGCTTTGTGTCGACTCTTCTTTTTTTTCAGACGGCACTATTCTTTCCCATCATTATTTTATTTATCTCTCTATTCGCCGTGTCGTTTGGCGTTAAAGGAGATGCTCAGGCTAAGAATTTGGATCTGACCCATTTAAGAAATCTTATGCTTTTAGGAATTCTGACATTGTTTCTGTCCGCAGTTAAGTTGATCCCCATGGTGACGCTGATCTCGACCAATAATCGGTTGAGCGGTCTCAGCTATGCCGATGCGATACAACACGCCAATACGCTGGAATTGTTCATACAGAGGATGTTCGTTCCCGTTCATCTTGGTCCTGGAACGATGTATATTGGTTTTCTCCCCGTTATTTTAGGCGTTTGCGCGCCGATCTTTTTAAAAGAAACCAGGCGATTCTTTATCCTTCTCTTGATCTTCGTAGCGCTTTCATTCGGGCCTAACTCATCTATTGATCTGCACCGGCTGTTGTGGAATCTGCCCATTTTTAATTCCATTATTGAGATCGCGAAATACTATGCTGTTATTATTGTTTTTCTTGTGGCGATCTTGTCGGGCGAGTTTTTCACCATCCTTGAGCGAAGCAAGAAAAAGGTCATATCCGTTGCCGTTCCTGCAATCTTGTTATTGTTCGTTTTTTTTGATCTGTTGAACGCTAATACCGGCTATTTTAATGCCTTCGACACGAAGTTGGATTTTAAAAAAACAGTCAAAAATAATTTCCACATCGGTAGCTTTAATGTTCATTCTGGCGATGAATCGATATTAAGTTCCTTGGAATATTTTTTAGGTAAAAAAAATGTCGGACTCATCAACCCAACGGTAATCCTTGCGGATAATGTTGCGGTCATCCCCAAGTTTTTTTTAATACCCCAATATGCTTTTTTATCACCCTACACTTCTTTGCTCGTTCTGGAGAGCCCCGATTATAAAGGGGAGGTCTTTTTCTTGAATGCAGAAAACGTTGCTGAACTGTTGGAGATTTCGCCTGATCTGATTGTTGTTAGGGTAAAAACAGTGAGGGCGGATCGATTGGTTATTAACCAGAATTTTGACCGGTCCTGGACAACGAACCTTGGAGAGCTGGAGAACTATCATGGCCTTATTTCTATAAGGTTCGATGCTCCCAGCGAAGGTTTGATACGGCTGAAATATGTACCCAAAATGTTTTATTTAGGCTTGACGCTGAGCCTCGTGTCCTTTTTGTGCGCGTGTTACTTGTTGGCAAGGAAACGAAAGTGAAGTGCATATCGGATCCATTCCTCTGCAACAGATCTATCAAGAAACCATGGTGCATGTAAGGTTCGTAAATACCTGGAGGGGTGTGCTGGGGATCGAATACCTCCGGTCATGCAGAGAACCCTGTCATCCTTGAAGGATATAAGGGATATAAAAGACAATGCATATCAGGTTTGTTCATACTGAAGTCCAGGCGTTGGGGATCGAATGTCTTTCCGCGGTTTTGAAAGAAGCGGGTCATAAGGTCGATATGACTTTGGATCTTTCGGGCTTTTACTGTTTTAATCTGATGCCGATCGGAAAAATATTTCGGCAAAGACAAAAGATGATGAAAAAAATCCTGCAAGACAAACCTGATCTCATCGCTTTTTCTGTAACAAGCAACAATATTGAATGGGCCTATAGCGTTGCGGAAGAGATCAAAAAACATGCAAATGTTCTTACTGTTTTCGGAGGAATACAAGCCACCCTTATTCCCGAGGCGATTATGTCGAAAGGCTTTGTTGATTTTGTGATCGCGGGGGAAGGTGAGATCGCCCTTTTGAATTTGGTAGAAACCCTTGGGCGGGGCGGTTCTTTTGATTCCATAAACAACCTTTGGTTTAAAAAAAACGGACAGATACATCAAAATCCTGTGGGAGCACTCGTCAGCGATCTGGATAAAATACCGTTTTCTGACAAGGAATTATTGCCGGTCAATATCAATTATCGAGGGCCTTATTCTATAATGACGGGAAGGAGGTGTGTCGGAGGTTGCACCTATTGTTGCGTTCCTTTTGTAAAAAGAATGTATTCTGGGAAGGGGGATTTTTTAAGAAGACGCTCGCCCGAGAATGTCATAGCGGAATTGATCCAAGCCAAAAAAAAATACGATATAAGGAGAGTGATATTTGAGGACGATCTATTCACTTATGATAAACAATGGCTGAAGACCTTTTCTGAGGCTTATCACAGGGAAATAGGGCTTCCTTCTCTCCTGTGCACCCATCCTAATTATCTTGATGAGGAGGTGATCGGTTTTTTAAAGAAGGTTAATTGCAAAATGGTGGAAATCGGCGTTCAGAGCTTAAACGAAGAAATGCGAAGTGATGTCCTGAACCGGCATTATACAAATGCTGTCCTAATCAGGGCTCTAACGCTGCTTAAAGAGAACGATATTGTTTCCACGGTGGATAACATCATAAATCTCCCTGGAGAGACGAGGGAAGATCTTGAGAAAATGCTTACTTTCTATAATGAGATCCGCCCGGGTAAGATCGATATTTTCTATCTAAAGTATTATCCCCAATTAGAAATCATGAAAAAAGGCCGAATGGACGCACGCGTAGCGGAGGGGATCAACAATGGAACGATTTCCTCATGCCAGATAACGCGAAGCGATGATGATTCGCATAGCGTTTCAGAGACAAATAGGCTTATTCTCGTGGGCAGCCTTATATACCTTTTACCCAAAAAGATCATTAATTACATTATCGATAAAAAAGTGTACAGATTCTTCCCATATTTTAAGAACTGTTATTACATCAACGAGGTGTTCTTTTATTTTTCGCTGATTTTTAATAAAAGATGGCGTGGCGCATTCGTCGGTTTCAGAGGGGTTGAACTTGCCAAAATAAGGCTCTATCTGTAAAGCCCCCGGTGAGGTTTTCAAATCTATGGAAAAAAACGCGTGATTTTTCGGAAGACGGAAGGCCTTTGCCCTTTTTGCCTTAAGACCGTTGAAGGTGCGATCATCGAACAAAAGGGTTGCGTTTTTTTTCAAAAGTCTTGTCCCTCCCACGGGCTGTCAAGAGTCCTATTGTCCAGATCGCCGTTGTATTACAAAGAGCTCGATGAGTTTTATTTTGCTGTTATGGACGAAGATAAGGCTTTGTTTGAAACCGAGCTCTATGTTACTTTCCGATGCAACATGAAATGTCCGCTGTGTTATCTTGATATCAAGGAGGAGGAGAGGCGAGCGCACGATCCAACTCTTAGTGATATCGAAGAATATTTAAAAAAAAGCGAACAGAAGTTTTTTATTCTTACGGGAGGCGAACCAACATGCAGGGAGGATTTGCCAGAGATCATCCGGCTTTTAAAGAGGTATTCGAGGTCTGTCAGCATTAATACAAACGGTCTTCGTTTGGCGGATATTAATTATTTGAAGTCCTTAAAAGAAGCGGGGCTGGACAGGGTCAACCTGCAGATGGATACTTTCTGTCCGGAAACTGACCGGGAGTTTCGAGGGGAGGATTATCTCGTTATCAAAACGAAGACCCTTGAAAATTTGTGCATCCTGAATATGCCCACAGGGATCAATTGTGTTGTAGTAAAAGGTATTAATGAGGACAGATGTGGTGAGATGGTTGAGTTTGTCGCCCGGAATCATTTTGTAAAGGCCATCAATTTTCTAACCCTGGCAATTATTGGCAGCGCCAGGGATTACAAATTGGATGATTATATCATGCCCGACGAACTCGTGGATTTACTGGCAAAGCAAACCGAAGGAAAAGTTTCCAGAGGGGATATATTCCGTTTTCAGAAGCTGCATTTAGCCATGAAGTCTTTTTTTTCACAAAGGTTCTGCTTCTACTCACAATCTTACGTGGCCGTCAGAACCGGCAAAGGTTATGAGCCAATAAGCAATTTTCTTAATCTGAAGAATACGGAACCTTGGCTGGCCAAATATCAGAATACGTACAAGAAAAGCAAGGCCAGGGCAGGCGTCTTTCTTTTGGTGGCGATCGCGGCAATGTTTTCCAGTTTTCGATCGCTTCAAATCCTCAGAGATATTCTACTAATGAGTGTTTCATATTTTTTTAAAACAAGCCACTATTTAAAAAGCTCTCGCTTTTTTTATATCAATTTTACAACTGGATGTGATCGTTATAAAAAAGATCTTTCAATAACTAAAAATTGTCATAGCGAGGTCACATGTTTTGACCTGGCCAGTGGGGCCATCCGGCATGTGGGCAAAGCTTCCCATTTCTATTTAGACCGGGAAATGTTCTTGACCGGCAGGGAGCCATGATCTCATGAGCCTTGACGTCCTGACCGAGAATCAAAAAGTGCTGGCCAGAACAAAAACCTTATGTCCTGCCTGTTCAAAGATGCTAACGGCTGAAGTGGTTGAAAGCGATCATGCTGTTTGTTTGACCAGAAAATGCTGCGAACACGGAGAATATTCTCAGCACATCTCAAGCCACCCTGAGTACTATAAAGAGCTGAGAAATTATTACTTCCAGGTAATGGATGGAAAGTTCAAGCAGGGGCGTTTCCTCCTTTTCATCACTGGAAAATGCAACCTCGAATGCCCGATATGTTTTTACGGAGGGCAGGAATTCAGCGACATGTCCATTCCTGAAGTCAGGGACGTTGTTCGCAGGAATAAGGGTGCGGAGTTAGTCGTTTTTGGCAAGGAGCCTACGTGCCATGGGGGATTGCCTGAGATCATTAAGCTTTTAAAGAGAACTCAGAATTCTGTCAGTTTATACACCAATGGTGTACGGATCGGGGACAGGAATTATTTGAACGAACTGAGGCGGGCCCATGTCAATAAGATCTATCTGCAGTTCGATGGGTTCAAGGAAAAGGTTTACGATGATCTTAGAAATACCAGCATGTTGGAGCAGAAGCTCAAGGCTCTGGAAAATTTGAGGCTGGAAAAAATAGACACGGTCATCAATGTCACGGTCGCAAAAGGCGAGAATGAGGAGCAAGTTAAAGCGATCATGGATTATGCGGTGAAGAACGACTTCGTGAAAACGGTCAATTTTACAAGCTATATCCGTTCAGGTAGCGGCAGGAAATTCCTTCCGGAAAACTCGATGATGCCGGATGAACTTGTGGATGTCCTGGAGCGGCAAACGGAGGGGAAAATATCCCGTAGGAATTTTTTCTTGTTTCAGAAGCTCTTTTATGCCTACATGTCATTTTTTCAAAAGCGCACGTGTTTTTATATCCAATACTATTGGATTTTTCGTAAAGACAATGATTATTTTCCGATAGATAAACTGATCGACCTGAAGGCGGCGGAGAAAGTCCTAGACAAGTATAAAACGCTCATGCCGAAAAGTGGTGTCCTGGCCCGACTGTACCTTCTTTTGTTTATTCCGAGATACATCCTAAACTTTAGATCTTTGGGACTGGTCATGGACCTACTCCGCATGGTGTTCTCCCATATCTTTAAATGGGGGGAATACAACAATATGAGCTCAAAGTTCGTTCAGCTGATATTTTCTACCGCTTGTGATCCCCACAAGGCGGACTTTGAAATAGCAAAGCGCTGCCATATCGGCATCATTTATAAAGATGCGCTAGGGGTTGTTAGAAAATTTGATGAGAACGGTGCCTATCTTTTAGCGAACGAAATGAACAACGGAAAAGAGAGGCCGTGAAGGTAGCTTTTATTTGCCCTGAGATGGAAGTCTTGGGGATCCAATATCTCTCGAGTGTCCTTAAGCAAAAAGGACATCATGCGCAATTGTTTTTTGACCCGCAACTTTTTGATGACACCGTAACTGTGCGCAAAAGGTTGGGACGGATATTCGATGTCAAGGAAAAATTAATTCAAGAGATCATAGCCTATGCACCCGATCTCATAGCTTTTTCGGTCTTAAGCACGAATTACGAGTGGGCCATTAACTTCAGCAACAAAATAAAGAATCAAGTCGAGATCCCCATAGTCTTTGGCGGAATCCATCCCACTTCCGTTCCGGAAGAAGTCATCAGGAATGCATCTGTGGACTACGTGATCGTGGGCGAAGGCGAGTATCCATTTCTCGAGTTGTTAGACTCGCGATTCGATGAGAAACTCCTCCCGGGCATTCAAAGTCTCTGCTTTAAAAGTAAAGGGAATCTTGTTTTCAATCCTTTGCGAGAGCTTGTGCTCGATCTGGATCAGTTGCCTTTTCCGGATAAGGATTTATTTTATGACAAAATGCCTTATCTCCAGAAAAGTTACACTTTGGTTACCGCCCGAGGCTGTCCTTACCACTGCACCTTTTGCTGCAACGAATTTTTAGATAAGCTATATAAAGGGAAGTTCCTCCGAAGGCGGTCCCCGGAAAATGTCATCGCAGAGCTTCAAGGCGCTAAAAGGAAATACAAGATAAAGAATATTTATTTTGATGATAACACTTTTACCTACGATAAAAAATGGTTGAGGTCATTTGCAATCGAATATAAGAAAAGAATAAATCTGCCTTTTTTTTGCTGGGTCCACCCGGCGAATGTCGATGAGGAATTGTTGGAAATATTAAAATTTATGGGATGCCGGGCCGTGGAGATGGGGGTGGAAAGCCTGAACCCTGAAGTGAGAGAGAAGGTTTTCCGACGTTTCTATAGCAATTCGGACATTGAAAAAGCAATCCGGCTTTTCAAAAAAAACAGAATCTTTTCCATCGTTGATAATATCAAGGGTTTTTCAAATAACATAGAGCAGGAAACGAAAGAGCTCGTCGAGTTTTATAATCGCAACCGCCCGAACAAGATCTATATGTTCGAACACCGCCCTTTTCCTAAAACGGAGATTATAAATTTACTTTCTCTGGGCGAATCTTCCCATAAAGGGCTTTTGCCTTTCACGATCGCCACAGGCGTTACCACGAGGAGGATCAAGCAATTAGAGCTGCTGCTGGTTTTAATCTATTTCCTTCCTCGATTCGCGATTGATTTCTTGCTAAAAAGTGGTTTGTACGCATATTTCCCCACAATTTCATCTTATAACACTTTGGAAATCCTCCCTTATTTTATCAATATGCTAAAGATCAAAAAATATCGCCTTTGGTATCCCATTCGCGGCACCCGGAGAAGATATCTTCATTATTTCTTTGTTTACCTGGCATATTTTCTTAAAAGGCGCCGTTTGTTATGGGTATAAAAATAGCTTTTGTGACAGGCCCAGAAGAAAATCTCGGCGTTAAATATTTGTCCGCCATCTTAAAAAAGCATGATCATCAGACCGCATTATTCATGGATCCGCAGCTGTTCAATGATGAAATTTTGTCGATTGGATCTCTTGGTAAAATATTTGACTCGAGGGAAAAAGTAGTAAGAGACGTCCTCAGCTACAGACCCGACATCATAGGGTTTTCTGTATGCACGGATTTTTCAAAATGGGCGCAGGACCTGGCTTTGAAGATCAAGGAGAAAGCGGACATCCCCATCCTATGGGGCGGTATCCATCCGACTTCCATCCCGGAAGAGGTTCTTCGGCAGGATGCAGTCGACATGGTCTGTGTCGGGGAAGGGGAGTCTCCCGTATTAGAGTTAGCGGAGAGTTTTTGGAAAAAAACGGATAGGACGGACATAAAAAACATATGGTTTAAAAGGGACGGGCGAATCATAAAAAATCCATTGAGGGCGCTGTGCGATGTGAATGCTTTGCCCTTTCCCGATCATGACCTGTATTTCGGCAGAAAAAACGGATATTTTAATATGGGTTATCACACGATCGCTTCGAGGGGGTGCCCCTATCGTTGCAGCTATTGTTGCCACTCCGTCATAAAAGGTTTATATGGTTCAAAAGAATATTACAGAGTAAGAGATCCGGTCAATTTGATCGAAGAGCTCGAAGTTGCAAAAAAAAAATACACCTTCAAGATCGTGCGATTTTACGATGACATTTTTCCCCACGAGGAGCGGTGGCTCGAAGAATTTTCGGTTTTGTATCGCACAAAAATACGATCACCCTTTATCTGTTATCTTCATCCCGGACTTGTTAGCGAACGCAGGGTTTCCATTCTAAAAGAAGCAGGCTGCTCTGAAATAAGGTTAGGGATACAAACTCTCAACCCCAATATTAGGAGAAACATACTACATCGGAACGAAACCGATGAGTCCATTGAGAAGGCCATACTTCATATAAAAAAAAATAAAATAAAGGTGGTTACGGAGAATATGCTGGGTTTACCCCATGAAAAGGATTCCGATGTGGCACAAATGATGCATTTTTATAATACCCATCGTCCTACACGGAATCATTTTTTTTGGCTCAGATATTATCCTGGACTGGAGATCGAAGCACATAGAGAGGTGCCTGAACCCGAGTCAGGCATGTCCCAAAGTGCTGCTGTTTTCACGCAGGGGGGAGATACCTATAAAGCCAAAATCGGGAGTCGTCAGTTAGTTGTCGCATTACACATGCTGCCTTTTTTCCCCGAGTGGATCGTAAGGTTCATGATCCATCACAAGGCATGGAGGCTTTTTCCCACCTTTATCCCTCTTTGGTTTTTAAATTTTATTTCTAATATTACAAGCAAATCAGACTCTGACCAGATATGGCGGGATCGCACAGTGAAAAGGTATCTTTCCTCCATGATGAGCCGCTCCTAAATGACCATGAGAATCCCTCGAAATAAATTGTATGTAAAGACAAGAACGGTTCTGAAAGCGCTATGCATGTTGTTGACGCCGCGAGCCTTAGAAGGGGAGTGTCTTCGGAATTTTGAGGAGGAATTCGCACAATTCATAGGTGTGAAGCACGCAATTGCCCTCGCAAGCGGAAAATTGGCTCTTCAATTGTGTCTAGAAGCTCTCGGAGCGAAAGAAGGGGACAAGGTCATCCTTTCGGATTTTAATGTTCCGGAAGTTCCAGCGCTTTTGGCGTGCTGTGGGCTGGTGCCGGTGTTGCTTGATATCGATCCGGAAACTTTCAATATCAACCCCGATCTGATCGAACGCCATATTGATGATAAGACCAAATTCATACTGGTGACACACATGTTCGGCATTCCCGCCGACATGGACAAAATAGTTGATCTGGCAAAAAAACACCGTTTAAAAATAATCGAGGATGCTTGTCAGGCTACGGGCTCGGAATATCGCGGAAAACGTGTGGGCGGATTCGGTGATGCCGCCTATTTCAGCTTTGGAACTTTAAAAGTATTCAGCACGCTGAATGGGGGCATGGCCGTTACGGACCAGGACACAGTCGCCGAGCATATCCGGAGCGAGGTGAAAGGATATCCTCTCCCCGGGAGGTTCGTCCTGCTCAAGGAAATATTTAAATCCATCTTTATTATGATCTTTACTCATCCCAGGGTTTTTAACTGTTTGACCTTTCCGCTGCTCACATTGATCAACCGGTGTAGCGAAAATGCAAAGCTCGGATTCCTCAGAGGAAAGGAAATATCACGCATAGAGAAAAGGGAATTGTTATCTTTGAAGAAGAAATACTCGAATCTTCAAGCTCAGATGGGGTTGGATAATCTGCGTGATTTCCCAGCTCATTTGTCCGAGTTTTCAGGAAAAGTGGAAATGCTCGATGCTATGCTGCGAGATTCAGAAGTTGTTTTTCAGGCGCGCCCTTCAGGCGTTAGGGGCCTCTATTTCAAATATGTGATCAGAACCAAGGACCGGAAAGAGCTTCTGAGGAGGTTATTCCGGAGAGGTATTGACACGACTTACGGTTATATGACCGCATGTTCAACGATCAACGATCTGAATGGTTTCGCTGCGCGGTGTCCGGAAAGCCAAAAACTCATGAATGAGCATATTTATTTGCCGATCCATTCGATCCGTTCTCATGAGCAGATCCAGTATTTAGCGGATGCGATGAAGGGCGGGAGCTGAGGGCGGAAGATGAATGGAAAAGGGGTTTCTTTGGTTGTTCCGGTTTTTAATGAAGCTGAGATCATTGAAGAAAGCATTGGTGTTTTTACAGAGGCGCTACGGCGCATAACTGAGAATTTTGAAATTATCGTTGTGGACGATGGTAGTCAAGATGCGACCCAGGAGATCCTGAAGCGACTGAGCGACCGGAATGGCAACTTGCGAGTGCTCTACAATCAAAAGAATATGGGGAGTGGCGCCAGTCTTTGGAGAGGCTTTAGGGAAGCAAGGGGTGAATATGTTATAAGCAATTTTGCTGATAGACCGTTCAATGTGGAAGAATTGCCGGCTTTCATGAAAATATTCAATAGCGGGGGCGTCGGTTTTATCGTTGGGGTGAGAAAAAATCGTTCGGCAAATAGCCTTTTCAGGAAAGGCACATCACTTTTGAATTTTTTTGTAGTGAGGGCGCTCTTTGGCTTACACATCGGCGATTTTCAATTTGTGCAGATGTATAAAAAGGAAATAATTGATAAAATGCACATTATTTCGAAGCACACTTTTGCGGCTCCTGAGATGATCATCAAGGCTCTATCGTTGGGCTATCGGTATGAAGAATATCACACGGATTTTCATCCTAGGCCTGGAGGGAAGGCGAAGTACTCGAATTTTCCCCTTATTTTAAGATCGGCTTGGGAGATATTGGGTTTTTTTTGGCGTTGGGAAGTATTGGACGAGAAGGCTAAATTCGGATCTCATGTAAACTTGCGGACGCGGTCATAAAATGCGTATATCGATCATGCAGCCGGGTTATTTGCCATGGCTGGGCTTCTTTGAGCTTATGCAGGGTTGTGAGTTGTTCGTTCTGTTGGACGATGTCCCTTACACCAAGAAAGATTGGAGGAGCCGGAATCGGATCAGAACGCAAGAGGGTTTTCAGTGGCTAACAGTTCCTGTTTTGAGCAGGGGAAAACGGGGGCAATTGATAACGGAGGCCAAAATCGATAACACGGCTTCCTGGGGAAAGAGGCATTTGCAGGCGATCAAATGGAATTATTCGAAGGCAAAGTTTTTCAGCCGATATATCGGCTATTTTGAGAAAATTTATGCGAGGAAGTGGGATTATTTACTCGATCTTGATTCAGAAATAATCCGGTGGTTGGCCGAAGAGTTTTGTATCTTTACTCCGGTCGTTAAGGCATCCGATCTGGGGATCAAGGGCCTTTCGGGTAATTTGCGCGTCATTGAAATATGCAAAAGATTGAAAGCTACTACGCTTTATGACGGTGCGGGGGCCATTCCGTTTATTGATGGGCGTTTATTTACCGGAGCGGGGATCGATGTCGTATTCCAGAACTACGCTCACCCTGTTTACACACAGACCTTGCGGCCCTTTTTCCCTTTTATGTCTGCGATCGACCTGTTATTTAACGAAGGCTCCAATAGCAAAGATATAATTTTGAGCGGAAAGGGCCAGCCGGTTCAGGCGATCAGTTCAGTGGACCCGGTGATTTCGATCAGCCATGCGACGGTCAAAAGGGGCTTGTGAAATGGTCGATCTTCGAACTAAGCTTTATGTAGCGTCAAGTTTTTTGCGGGCCCGGCTTTTTAAGAAAAAGTTGCCGCTGCTTGTCGGATGGTCTGTGACAGGACGGTGCAACAGGGATTGCTTCTATTGTAATTCGAAGACCCCCGGCAGGGAGTTGAGCGCGAAAGAGGCCCTGGGGGTCCTAGATCAATTAGCTGCGGCAGGCACGAAATTGGTGCAGTTTACCGGAGGGGAGCCGCTTCTTCGTGATGACATCGGGCAACTTATTCGACATGCAAAGAGCAAGAACTTGCTGGTTAATTTGAGTTCGAACGGGGCTCTGGTGCCAGAAAAGATCAAAGAAATAGTGGGGGTTGATGTCTTAAATTTGAGCTTGGAAGGTCCTTCCAATGTGCATGACGGCCTTAAAGGCCAGGGCTCGTATGAGGAGGTTATGCGTGCCTTGGAGGTAGCTTTAAGGTATGGGATCAATGTCCGGCTGTGCATGACTTTAAATGGTATGAATCTCGGGGAAGCCGATCATGTTCTTGGAATCGCGAAGAAATATTCAGTAAAAGTCTTCTTTCAACCGGCCATATCCTCAAAACTGTTGGTTCACCCCGACCCGTTCATAGCCGCTCCCGAGGCATTTCGGAAGAAAATAAACGAACTAATCATAAAAAAGAAAAGCGGGACGGATTTTATCGGCAATTCCCTGTCTAGCCTGCGTTATTTTTTGAACTGGCCGGATAAAAGGAGCATTTTTTGCGGTGCCGGTATTATTTTTTGCCGTTTTGAGCCCGATGGGACCATGTATCCCTGCAGTCGTACGATTGAACAGGATTATGCGATAAAGTGGGAAGGGGATTGCATGGGCTCTTTTTCAAAGTTGAAAAATGCTTGTTGTCAGGCGTGCTGGGCGAATTCTTTGCTGGAGGTCAACCTTTTGCTTTCTCTGGATTTCAGGGCCATGTTTGATTCCTTAAAGGGTGTGGCCTCGACGGGTTATGGGAAAAGAATTGAGCCTCCTCCGGGTGTGCAATCCTTCAAAGACCTCTTCGACAGTGGGTCTCCATCCTAGAGTTGCTTATAAGGCTATTTTGAGCGAAAAAAGCGGCCTTTTTTCGGGCAGGCCCCCTTGGAAAGGTGGGGAGTGGGTTCCGTCCGCAACCTGCTCGGCACCTGGAGTTAACTTCGGGGGGTTGAAAACTTCATTCTTTGAAATCTGCGGTTTATTCTGTACAATCCGACTTGGTTCGGAGTGTCGAAGCAGTCTTTTCCAAGAAAGGCGACTGAAAGTGGAAATTAAAATTATTGATGCGAAGATCCCGAGGGAAGAAGCCTTGAAGTTTATCGGCCAACCGTTTGAAGATATGGTGAAATTCGTGGTGGATGTTCGCAGGAGCGTGATGGCCCTTGGTGGTTCCATGCATGCCGATGCGGAGGCGGTTCTTTTGCGGCATGGTTCAAGCCAATCGGACCTTTGGGGTGGGAACTTTTTTCCCAAGAACCCGCCAGAAGCACAAATCGAGCTTCATTCGTTGATCAATATCCGTCCGGCCGATAAGAACCGGTCTTTGGTCGTCCAGGATGAGGGCTTGGCTGGGAGGATTAAGGGCATCGCGGCCCATTTGTTGGGACTTCCATGGTGACCATTACGTTCCACAAGGACATGACGCTTGAAAAATGGGCATCCAAGCCGGTTTCCTGGCAAATCCTCAGTATTGCCTCTGAAATGGGCCGGGCAGAGACCAGCCTAAAGAGTTGTCTTTGGGAGCCGTTCAAGGCCTCTTTGGAACGGACTCTGGAGCTTATTGATCTGACCGTGGAGGCTAATCTGCCAAACGGGGAATTTGTGCGGGAGGTGCTTCGTTTCCGCGAGGTCCTGGCTGAGATCTATATCGATCCTGTTGCAAAAGCCAATGCCGCTGAGTTTAAATCCCTTATGAAGGTCCTCCTAACCCTGGATCCAGAAGCTTATAACTTGCTCGGCGTGACTTTTTAGTACCGCCGAACCGATAAAATTAATAGCAACGTGTTGGTTCGACACGAACCTCGTAGTGACTTCCAGAGCCAAGTTCATACAGTTTTTCGTTCTCACTTTGCTCTCTTCAGAAGGCGGATGCGTCCTATAATGTATCTTATGTAAAGTAATGTAGAGGGAGAGAAATCCTCAAAATTGAGTTGTGGGGCCGACTCCGGAGGTCTATTTCACCCTAAAGGTTAATTACTTTAAGAGTGCTTTGACGGCTTCCTGGACGCGCTTGCCATCAACTTTTCCCTGAACGGCGGGCATCAGGACCTTCATGAGTTTTCCCATATCTGCGGGACCTTGGGCGCCTGATGTTGTGATGGCGTTTTGGACTGCGGCCCTGAGTTCGTCGTCTGTCAGCTGCTTTGGCAAATAAGCTTCAAGGATCGCGAGCTCTTCCTTTTCCTTGTCCGCCAGGTCATGGCGGCCCGCTTTCTCAAAGCTTTCCAAGCTTTCCCGGCGCTGTTTGGCCTGTTTTGTGATGATCCCGAGAACATCCGGATCCTCAGCCCTGTCCTTCTTGACCTGGATCAGGTAGTTCCCTAAGGCGCTTTTGAGCATTCGCAAGGTCGAGACCTTGACGGGATCCTTAGCCTTCATGGCTGCGATGACATCCTTTTCGATCTGTTCTGCCAAGCTCATGTGTTTCTCCTTTATATATAAGTGCATCTTTACGGTTTATAAAATTAAACCTCAGGAAACGGTTAACGTGGAACGCAAAAAATTCCTTCTCGTTTGCCGTTCCCCGTTGATCGTTCCCCGACTTTATTACCAGTCCTTTTCCACCGGGGGCGGGTTTTTGTTGACCGGCGGCCGGCGAAGGTCCTGCAGCTCTTTCTCAGATTCTTTTAGGGCATCCAGAAGGTTCAGGGCGTTATCCATGCTCATTTGGCCCTGGAGTGGACGCTTTTGCTGGCCCTGGCGCTCATCCTGGGCGCTTTTCTGCTGCTCCTGCTGATCCTGCTGTTCTTCCTGTTCCTTCTTTTGCTGATCTTCCTGAGATTGCTGCTGGTCTTGTTTCTTCTGCTCGCCCTGTTTTTCCTCGTCCTTTTGCGCCTGTTCCTTTTGTTGCTGCTTCTGTTGGTCTTGATCCTGCTGATCTTGAGGCTTGGGTTGTTGCTGTTGATCTTTTTGATCCTTGTCCTGCTGGTCTTGATCTTTTTGGTCTTTGCCTTGCCCCTGATCTTTTTGATCCTGCTCGCCTTGGCCCTGGTTCTGCTGTTGTTCTTGCTTATTCTTCTGCTGGTCTTTCTTCTGTTCGTTCTTCTTCTGATCTTCTTTCTTTTGCTCCTGGTCTTTTTTATCTATCTTGTTCTTCTGCTTTTGCAGGAACTCAAGGTTGTACTTAGCGTCTTTGTCAGTAGGGTCCAGAGCGAGGGCCTTCTTGTAAGAATCGATCGCCTCTTCGAAATTCCCAAGCCGGTACTGGACGTTCCCGCTGTTGTAGAGCGCGCGGGCCTTTAGCTGAGGGTCTTGGGCCTTTTTAGCCGCGGCCTCGAGGTCCTGGGCTGATTCCTGGAAAGAATCGACTTTATAAAGTGCCGTTCCAAGATTGTAGAGCACTTCCGGGGCGTCGGGGTTCTTGACCTGGACCTTGCGGT
>CAZPCF010000014.1:0-18773 GCA_964585045.1 uncultured bacterium | reverse complement strand
CGTGAAGCGTCTCCTGCCGCCGGAGACGCTTCACGCGGTGTTGGTGGCCTTCGGACTGGCACTCCGGTCTCTGGGGTATCGCTCCCCCATGGGGGAGATCCAACTGTTGCCCAAAACAGAACGCAGGTCTAATCTTCCACAACTTCTGAGATTCCTGGGGCTTGAATGCCTTTTGATCCTCATGCTTTTTGCCGTGGTCCGCTATGCAGTTTTTCAACCGTATCTGATGCACCTGGAGGGTCAGAACAAAGCGATCCTGGGTCCCGCGGATCAGGAGTTCCCCGCGCTCGCTTCTTACTCTATTGGAGACCTGATGGACGAAAAAGGGAAAATGGCCGAAAGGGTCGGGCAACTGGAAGGATTTTTCAGTGATAAATTTTCAGCCTTCACCTTTCTGATGTCCTTGGGACAGGGGCTGCCCCAATCGATCTCGCTTGATTACGTTTCATTCGAAGATGCGGCCGGGAAGGGAATGTCGCAAAGCGGGAAAAAAAGAAAGCGCTTGATCATAAGGGGGGTCTGTTCTCTTGGAAATGCGGAAAAAGAGACGGCGACCATCAGCACTTGTGTAAAAGCACTTGGCGGGAAAGGGATCATGATGGATTCTTTTGCGGAGGTCAAGCTTGAAGAGATCAAACGGGAAAAAGTCAAGGGAGGCCGGGAGCTTACGCGTTTCCGGGTCCTTGGGGAGTGAGGAGCGTTAGAATATGTCGACCGTGAAGATCAATGAACAGCAGAAAGAATGGTCCATCAAGGCTGTGGCCGGGGTCGCAACGTTCATATTTTGCTATATGGTCATGATCCATCCGGTCTTTAAAGACATTGCGACTTCGCGTCAAAGCATTATGGATTCCAAAAAACGCCAGGAACTTTATCAGGAAGTCCAGGGTCTGAAGGTGCGCCTTGACAGTTTTGAGAGTGTTTTGGCAACACTTACGGAGCGGTCCCAGCTTCTTGGAATGATCTCAGACATTGCGGGCCGGACCCAACTTCGTGTTGAGACGCTGACTCCCCGGACCGCGCCGGACGGGGGATATATCCAACTAAGAATGGAAATGGAAGGGCGAAGCACTTTCTTTTCACTGTTGAAATTCCTGCAGTCGGTCGAAAAAATTGGTGCGGCGATCAAGGTCAGGGATGTTTCCATATTGTGGAGCCTTCCCGCTAGCTCCGAAGAGGACTTCAGCCCTCGGGAGGGCGAATATTCGTTACAAGTCCAACTTTTGTTCGAAACTCTTTTAAAACAACGGGTCAAAAAAGACAATGCCTAAAATAAACCGGTGGGTCTTGGGATTTTTTCTCGCAGTATTGTGGCCTTCAGTCTTGATACTTTGTGCAAAGGAGTCTGCGCCAGACGCCGCATCTTCGCAGAATATCGTCCCCTCGGTATCTGATACTGCGACTCCCGGGATCGATAGCGCAATCCAGATGGCCCAGGAGGAAATCCGTGATCCTTTCGCGAAGGCTCAGCCGCCTGAGGTGGAGACCCCTGAGGACACTCCTGTCGCCGAGGCCGCGCCCGAGGTCAATGCGGAATTGCAGGGGATCGGATTTGGAAGCAAGGACGCCTATGCTGTTATCGGGGGTGAGGTCTTTTATAACGGTGACCAGAAGAACGGGATAAAATTGCTTGAAGTTCGTAGGCGAGAGGTCGATATTCTAATGAACGGTGGAAAGGTTACGATTTCTTTGTTCCCGGATGAGGCCCTCAAAATGGCCAGGGAAAGGGCGTCAAAAAAGAGCATTATAAAAGATACTTCTGCTGATCAAAAACCAGAAACCTCGTCATCTTTGTCAGGAAGGGAGCAACCGTCGCTATGAAAAAAGCCAACCAGTTCTTCAGCAGGAGTGTTCTCGTCGTCTTTTTATTGGGTCTATGTCTCTCTCATCCCGTGATGGCGGAAGACAGGGGCGCTTCTCCGGAAGCGCCGGTTTCTCCTGTCATGGGGCAATCGGATCCATGGGGGACGAGCCCCGCAGCGCCAAAACCTAAGGTTGAAAGGACGATGGAAGGAAAATATTACCTGGATTTTAAAGCGGCGGCGCTCATCAATGTGCTGAACGTGCTTTCGAATTTGAGCGGGATCAATTTCATCGCAGGGACCGAAGTGGCGCAGAGACAAGTCAGCATGACGCTCGACAATGTCACCCTTGAGGATGTTTTGCAAGCGATCGCGTATGGATGCAACGTCAGCTATGACTTTCTTCCCGGAAAGAACATCTATCTTTTTCGGGCTTCGTCCGACGCTCCTGAAATGCCGAGTTTGCTGACCCGTGTTTATAAACTTTATTACGTGAAAGTGTCCCCTGTCTTAGAGATCGAATCTTCCGGCAGTTCTTCCGGAGAGTCTTCCGGCGGTTCTACGACGGGCGGACTTACGACCCTCAAAGCCCCGGATCAGTCAAAAAGTACCGAGGAATCTGCGATCGTCAAGGCGGTTCAAAAGATCCTTTCTTCGCGCGGGAAAGTTTCGATCGATGACCGTTCTAATAGCTTGATCGTGACGGATTCGGAAGATCGGCTCAAAATGGTCGAATCTGCGATCACCCAGCTCGATCGTCCCTTGGACCAGGTGCTTATCAATGTGATCCTGGTTGAGACGTATGAGGATCTTGACCGGAGCCTCGGTATCACATGGGGGGACGATAATGGCCTTTTTGGAACTATTACGGGAGCCATTCAAGACACGAATTTTCCGTTCTTTAACGGACCTGTTGCTGACGGCGGTACTTCATTTTGGAAAACGACCTATGACATGTTTAAAAACACGGGGAAACAATGGAATCCCGCTCACGATAGTGCCGCCGGAGTCTATAGCACTGCCGGGACAAGGGATTTCTCAACTTTTATGATCAGGATCCATGCGTTGGAAGGTGACAACAAACTCAAGATCCTGGCGAAACCCAAGATCCTGGCTTTGGACAATCAGCCCGCTTTGATCAAGATCTCGACCGATGCGGCCATCGGCCAGTCAACGGTCACGGAAGCGGGAGGAGCGGGGACCTCTTCCACCGATACCGAACGTTACGAGATCGGAACTATCTTACGCGTGACACCGCTTATCAATACCAGGGGACGTATCACCTTAACGTTGGAGCCGACATTCGCGACGGTGGCCCCTTCTGCGATCGACGTGTCCACGCCGACAACAGGAGCTACGGGAGATCCAACGACCCGGACCGCACGGACCACCATGATGGTCAATGACGGACAAACGGTCGCGTTGGGAGGCATGCTTTTCAGTGAGCAATACAACGACGACAGGAAGGTGCCTTTTTTTGGAAATATTCCCGTGGTGGGCAAGGCCTTTTTTACAAGCAACAGAAAATCGATCAAAGACCGGGAGTTGATCCTTTTTGTGACACCCTACATCATCACGGACCCTTCCATGCTTCACTCTCCGAATCCCCCCGATAAGCGGTTGGATTTTGACGATGAGGCGGCGCCCTTTTGGAAGGTAAAGGACAAGCAATGGTACAAGGATCTTAAAGACGGGCGGCCGAAACCGACGGATTTTGACAGTTATTTCAATGTCCGGAAGAAATTGATCGATTCCACGCTGAGCAATCTGGATCAGAGCGCGAAGACAACCGCTTTAGGCCAATCCTAAGATAGGGAATAAAACAAAAAAGCATGAGTATTAACGCTTTATTGGGTGACATCCTCGTCGAGCGGCGACTCATTGATCAAAAGCAGCTTAGCGAGGCCCTTGCCAAGCAGAAAGAGACCAAAGAACCTCTGGGTCAGATCATGATCCAATTGGGTTTTCTGGAAGAGTCCCAACTCCGGATGGTGCTCTCCGAGCAGCTCGGCGTTTCTTTCCTTTCGACCGAACAGTTAAAACCCCGCATGGACCAGCGCCTCAAGGAGTGCATTCCAACCGATTTTGCGATCGCTAATCTCGTTCTCCCCCTGGATCGGTCCGGACAAGTGCTTAAGGTAGCAGTGTCGAAAGTTCCCGATCTTATTTTTATGGATAATCTTCGCAAGATCACCGGGTATGACATTGTGACGGTCCTTTCGACCGAAAGCGAACTTAAGCGGGCCATTGAAGCTTATTATGGAAGTACCGACTTTCAAGAGGTGATCTCGTCCTCCGAGGTCGATGACGTTACGCAGGATTATATCCCGGCTCCTGAAGATCAAAAAGTTGACCTCGGGACGACCATCTCAGAGGCTGAAAAAGCTCCCGTGGTCAAACTGGTGGATGTCATGATCCGTAAGGCCCTCGAGGACCGCGCGAGCGATATCCACATTGAACCCTGCCAGGATAAGATCAATATCCGGTATCGTGTGGACGGCGTTCTCTACGAGCTTCCTCCGCCTCCCCGGGAACTGCATAACGCCTTGGTCTCCCGCATCAAGATCCTTTCCAAGATGGATATCGCCGAAAAGAGGATCCCGCAGGACGGTTCGTTCGCGCTCCAGTACAAAGGACACAAAGTCGATATGCGCGTGTCGACCATCCCCATTGTTTTCGGTGAAAAGGTCGTGATGCGTATTCTGGACAAACGCCTGGACCTTTTAGATATGAAGCTGCTCGGTTTTGAGCCGGAACAGCTCGCGCA
The DNA here is from genome assembly GCA_964585045.1 of uncultured bacterium. GTDB lineage: Bacteria > Omnitrophota > Omnitrophia > Omnitrophales > Aquincolibacteriaceae > Aquincolibacterium. Next base: position 14,204 of record CAZPCF010000014.1, on the reverse strand, counting down.
ATTCGAGACGGCGCTAATGCGGCCTTACGGACTTATCTTTGTGACCGGGCCGACGGGAAGCGGCAAGAGCACGACGCTTTACGCGGCTTTGAACAGACGTCTTTCTCCGGAGATCAATATTCTGACCATCGAAGATCCGGTCGAATATCAGATCTCCGGTATGAACCAGGTCCAGGTCAAGCCGGAGATCGGTCTGACCTTCGCCTCGGCTCTCCGGGCTTTTTTGCGTCAGGATCCGGATGTGATCCTGGTGGGGGAGGTACGCGACCTTGAGACCGCCGAGATCTGCATCCGCGCTTCACTCACTGGCCATTTGGTGCTTTCCACATTGCATACAAATGATGCCGTGACGGCTGTTGTCCGTCTTATCGATATCGGGATTCAGTCCTACCTCGTTGCGGGAAGTATCGGCCTTGTGGCGGCTCAGCGTCTGATCCGTGTTCTTTGCCCCGACTGCAAAGAGCCGTATAAGATCGATTCCAAGACACGGGAGGAGTACGGCATCCGTGCCGAGACCCTCTATAAGGCCGTGGGGTGCCCCAAGTGCCGGAAGATCGGCTATTGGGGACGCATGGCCATTTATGAGGTTTTACCGATCGATGAAGATATCCGGCGTCTTATCACAAAGGACGCGGATCTTGCCAAGCTTAAAGAGATCCAAAAAGCAAAGAAATACGAGACGCTCCTCCAGAATGGGATCAAGAAAGTGGAGCGAGGGTTGACAACCTTAGACGAGGTCTTGAGCGTCGCCTATGAATGAACCCGTTGCGGGATCCCCGCCACCAAGCCCGGCCAAAGAGCCGGACATACTTTTCGATTGTCACGTCCGCTTGCGCGACCTTCCGGGCCAGGCCAAGACCGTGACCCTGGAGGCCCCGACGAGGGAAGTTGCCATTCAAAAGCTTCTTGCTCAAGGGTATATGGTGGTCGATGTCCGGGAGCACGGCAAGAAGAAAGGCGGTTTTCAGAATATCCTTTCGATGCAGCTCTCGTCTTCCGATAAGGGGTCCGGAGGGGCTTCTTTCTCATTTTTAAATCGCGTGACGACCCGTGAAGTCATCTTTTTCGCCGTCCAGCTTTCGACACTTCTCAAAGCGGGCATTCCCCTTCTTCGATCGCTGGAGATCATCGAAAGAGGCAACGCGAACTCTTTTTTCCGGAATGTGATGGTCCTTATGCGTAAGAAGATCTCGGGAGGCGGCACGTTCAGTAACGCGCTTCGGAGCTTTCCCAACGTTTTCCCGTGGATCTGGGTGAATTTAGTGGAGGTCGGTGAGACAACGGGAAAATTGCCGGATTGTCTTGAAGAGATCGCGCATTACCAGGAATCTTCGGCCCGGATCAAACAGAAGGTCATCACGGCGTTCTTTTACCCCGGGATCCTGGCCGCTGCCGTGACCGGCGCCCTCACATTTCTTTTAATTTTTATTGTCCCAAAATTTTCGGCGATCTTCGCAGCTCAAAAAATGCAACTTCCGGTCGTGACCCAGATCGTCGTGGCTGTAAGCAACACCCTGAGAACAAACTTTCCCTGGGTGGCCGGCGTCGCGGCCGCGGTGGTGATCGCTTTCGTTTGGACGAGTAGGATCCCCTCGGTGAAGAAGACGTATGATAGGTGGGCCCTAAAGGCACCGCTTTTGGGGCCGATCCTGGTGCAGGTAGCCGTGATCCGTTTTACAAGGTCCCTCGGGACTCTGTTACGCGCCGGGGTGCAGATCCTTCAGGCACTTGAGATCGTAGGACGGCTTGTAGAGAATATGTTCATCGGGGCGGGCATCAAACGGGTGGCCGAACAGGTCCGGAGCGGGCAAGGACTCGGTGCTCAGCTCGAAGCCCGTACGATATTCCCGGTCTTTATGACCCAGCTTATTACAGTCGGAGAAGAAAGCGGACAGCTCGACCGTTTCCTGACTCTGTTGGCCAACTACTATGAAGAACAGGTCGATACGTTTCTCGCGCGTTTGACCACTCTTCTGGAACCGATCATGCTGGTTTTTATGGGAGGCGTGATCGGGACGATCGTGATCGCGATGTTTTTGCCCATCATCCAGCTTTCGACAGGAGGGGGGGTTGGCCGGTAATTTTTTGGGGCCCTGTTCTTTTTTTAAAAAACGGGGTATACTGAAAGCAGGGGTGGTATAAAAAAAAGGAGAGTACAATGAAAAAACAGAGGGGTTTCACGCTAATAGAGATTCTCATCGTGGTGGTCATTTTAGCGGTCCTGGCTACCTTGGTGCTTCCTAAGATGTTGGCACAGCCTGAGTCGGCGGCATTGGCAGAAGCCAATGCGCACCTTGGGGCGTTGGCGCGCGCTCAAGATACCTATATGCAGCTGACGAACTCCGCAACGGGGCTTTCCGTGACAGCCTCCGGGGGAGGTGCCGGCGGGGAGGCAGCAGTCGCTTGTAACGCCGCATGTATTACGACATGGGCTAAACTGGGACTTCAGCCGCCCACTAGCTCGAGGTTTGTCTATTCGTGCACGACCACAACATGCACCGCATCACGGACTATCTCAGGCGTAGTTAGCACGGCCGTTATAAACTATACGCTTGCTCCAAGAACGTATAGTTGCACAGGGTTGTATTCTATAGGGGCCGACCTCAGCAGAGGTTGTGTTATCGTATAAAGTTTTTGGTTTTTGATCGGGTCTTTCGTCCCGCGCAAGCGCCGTGGGTGGCGCTTGCGCGGGACGATCAAGGCGAATGGGGAAAGATGAAAATTCCGAAGGCTGTCATTTTGGTTCTTCTTGTGCTCGTCCCGGCCGCGATCGCGGCCGGGATTTTTTTCTTCCGTTCCAGGCCGGAGCCGGAGCAGGAATTCCGCGCGAACCTGACAGAAGCGCAGAAGATGCTCGTGATGCTGCGCCGCGCCGAGACGGCTTATCAGCAGTCCACTCAGGGTTATCAGTATATTTCCGCGAAAAAAAGCGGCGGGAAGATGATCTATTCGGATGGATGGAACAGGATGAAACTTCCGGACGTGGAAGCAAGTACCGGGTTTGATTATGAATGCCGGCCGGCGGAGGGAGTTTGTCAGGCGACTGAGACGGGGCCGGCAGGGAATGGCATCCAGATCAATATCGAAACCGGAGCTTATGCCTGTTTGGGGTCGTATAAGCCCGTCACGACGGAAGGCTTTGACGGCACACTCGTGACCATTGCGTGTCAGGCGTAGTACAGGCTATAGCTCATAGCTTTTGGCCATCCGCTGTTCGCTATCGGCCATAAGTCGAAGTTTTTGGTATGGTGTGAGATTTCAAATGCTCGTCCTCGAAGGGGAGATAAGTTATGATAAAAACAAAAGGTTATACGCTGATCGAGATCTTGATCGTGATAGTCATTCTTGCGGTGCTGGCGGTGATGGCGCTCGTACAGTTTACCGGCCAGGATGAGCGAGGCATTGTCTCCGAAGCGGTCGCGCATCTTTCCGCCATCCGTCAGGCCGAAGCGGGCTACAACCTGGAGAACTCGGTCTATCTTGCTATGGATACGGCCCTTCCCGCGGATGATACGAAATGGGCCACGGCCGGCATCGATAAGCCCTCTACGACCAACTTCAATTACAAGTGTGATCTCGCCGGACTTTCTACCGCAACACGGCAGCCGGTTGCTGGAACGTGTACGCTTTCCGGTGCGGACCCCTATGGGGGGTGCACCATTACATTGACCGCGGCCGGAGCTTGGGGCGGGACGCACCCCCACACACCCACCTGATCTTGATTTTGAAGAACCCGAAGGAAGAGATCGATCGATGTCAGCGCGTTCTGTCCAGGTCTCTTGTTTCCGTCCCAGGAGGGTCGACTTGGACAGCCCCAATTTCAGCAAGCTGAAATTGATAAGGGTTGGGACTGTCCTGATCCTCGAAAGACACGGGGGCGTTTGGGGATCTTTCCTGAAGGATTATTTCAGCGACACACCGGTGACCGTTTCAATCATCGAAGAACCCACGCAAGTCTCCGCCCATTTTGACAAGTTCCTTCCCCGCGTCCTTTTTGCCGAGCCGTGTTTTTTAAGCAAGGCCTTTCTTCAAAAGATCAAGGTACGCAAGAGTACGGATCCGGCGTTCCGGTTCTGTCTCATGGGGGTTCCCCCGGCGGCCGATAAAGGGGCCCTCTTCGATGCGGTTTTCCCGGTCATGCCGTCCCAGGTCGATCTCAACAAGCATTTTGTGGAGATGCTTCCCAAACCTGAACTTCTGCGGGTCCTGGTTGTGGATGATGAGGAAGAGATCAGAACGATGGTCCGGGATTATTTTGACGGACGGAAGACGCCCGCGTTCAGGGTCACATGCGCCGCGAACGGCAAGGAAGCGCTCGAAGCGATCGCGCTCGATCGTCCGGATGTGATCATCCTCGATATCAAAATGCCTGTCATGGACGGCCGCGAATTCTACGCAAAACTCAAAGCGGCGGCACTCGAGATCCCGGTGATCGTTTTTTTCGATTCTATTTCCGGCGAGGAGCTTTCCGAAATGCGCCGGTTCGGGGATCCTGCCGTGATCGAAAAAGGCTATAAGGGCAGCTCTCTTTCGGCGATGATGTCTCTTGTTAAAAAACTCGCTTACTTCAGACAAGAGACGAGAGACTAGAGACAGGAGACCAGAGAATGAGAGACTTTAGGAAAATAAAGGCGTTTCAATTCGCGGACGGCCTGGTTTTGGAGGTTTACAAGATCACTCAAAGATTTCCAAAAGAGGAGATCTATGGATTGACTTCACAGCTGCGACGGGCGGCAGTTTCGGTTGCGGCGAACATTGTGGAGGGTTCGAGCCGGCAGCACCAGAAAGATTATTTGCATTTCCTTTCCATGGCCAAGAGTTCACTTTCTGAGGCGGAATATCTTTTAAGCCTAGTCTTGCGTTTGGGATATTTAGGGGCCAAAGATTTTGAGAGAATGAACGCTTTGGCGAATATTGCCGCTAGGACGCTCTATGGGCTTATCCAGTCCGTGAGAAAGGAGATCTAGCCTTTGTTTTCCCAGTCTCCAGTCTCTAGTCTCTGGTCTTTAGTCCGCTTGTGGGCCATGTGCTATGTGCTATGTACGGCTATCTTCTGCTCTCCGCTTGCTGCTCAAGAACCCTCCGCGTCGCATGAAGAATTTTTGAATGAAGTCCAAGAAAAAGCGTTCCGCTATTTTGAAGAGCATCACAATCCTCATAACGGTCTCGTGCGGGACAGTGCGCCGAACCGGTCCGGGGCCGCGGGGAACGCTCCGGCGAGCATTGCGGGCGTCGGGTTCGCGCTCACGGCCTATCCGGTGGCGGTGGAGCGGGGATGGATGAGCCGCGCTACGGCTCACGAGCTCACCGTGCGGACTTTGGAATTTTTCCTCCATGATGCCGAGCAACACAAAGGGTTCTTCTACCATTTTTTGAACTTCGAAACTGGCGAAAGGGCGAACCGTTGCGAGCTTTCGCCGATCGACACGGCGCTTTTTCTAGCGGGGGCTCTTTTTGCGGCCGAATATTACGATGATGCGAAGATTCGGGATCTTGTTCAAAAGATCTACGAACGGGTCGATTTCCCGTGGATGCTGAACAAGGGGAAGACTTTCGCACTCGCCTGGAGTCCTGAGACGGGTTTTAATAAAGCTCGCTGGGACCACTTCGATGAGTCCCTGCTTCTTTATGTCCTGGCGATCGGTTCGCCGGCTCACCCGGTCCCGGCGGAGAGTTGGCGCGAGATCCTCCGGCCTGCGGGCAGTTATCGCGACTACCGTCTGATCCAAATGCCGCCGCTTTTTACGCATCAATATCCGCATATTTGGCTTGATCTTCAGGATCAAAACGATGGATTCGCGGATTATTTCCAGAATTCCGTGAACGCCTCGCGCGCAAATCGCGCTTTTTGTATCGATCAAGCCTCAAAATTCGCGGGTTACGGTCCGGACCTTTGGGGACTTTCCGCCTCCGAGGGCCCGGGGGGGTATCGCGCTTACGGCGCGCCTCCGGGCTGGACGGTCTCCCATGATGGGACGATCGCGCCCACGGCCTGCGGGAGTTCGATCGTATTCACGCCTGAGGAATCCATCGCCTGCCTTGAGAATATCCGCACCCACTATAGCGACACGATGTGGGGACCTTATGGTTTTTCCGATGCCATGAATGTGGGGAAGCAGTGGTTCAGCAACAAGGTCCTGGCGATCGACCAGGGGCCGCTTCTCCTGATGATCGAGAATTACCGGACCGGATTGATCTGGAAGTTCATGGCTCAAAGTGCGCCGGTCCGGACAGCGCTTGAAAAGATAGGATTTCAAAAAGGGCATTTGCCGCTTCCGTGGCCGAAGCCGCCTGTCTATCGAGCTCCGTACATTCCACAAGGCATCCGCGTGGATGGATTCCTCAAGGATTGGCCTTCTTCCGGCGGGACTATTGTGCTGGACCCGGAAGGGCATAAAGATTTCGGGGATTTTGACGGGCCGGAGGACCTCAGGGCCAAGGTCCGTTTCGCGTGGGATGGCGATTTCCTTTATTTTGTCGCGAATGTGACGGATGACGATGTGGTAGCCAAAAGGACGGGGAAAAATATCTGGCGCGACGATCTTTTTGAGATCTATATAGACCCGGAGGGGGATGGGTTTTTTTGGAACGGTCCCGAGGATTATCAACTTGGTTTCAGGCCGGGGCTTGACGAACAGGGGCTTGCCGCTTGGTCCTGGTTCCAGGGCGGGGAGGATCCGCTGGAAAAAAGGAAGGTCTTCGCGGAAAGTTATACGGATGACAAAGGTTATATCATTGAAGGAGCCATCCGCTGGGATTTTTTGGGAGTGATACCGGAACCGGGCAAGGAGATCCGGCTCAGTCCGGCCGTGCATGAGATCGATCGAAAAAGCGGGGACGGAAAACTTGTTTGGTTCTTTCGCAATGAAGAAAAGTACCAGCGTTTTGTCTTGGGGAAAGTGATACTGGAAAAAACGGAGGAGATCTAGAATGCCGAGACCCGGGAAAGAAAGATCGGAGAAAGGGAAAGCCGTCCGTTCCCTCGATGTGGGGCAGATCGTGAGGCGTTTGCGCACAGAAAAAGGATTGAGCGGTGTGGAGCTCTGCCGGCGTGGCAAGGGGATCGACCCCAAGACGCTTACGGCGCTTGAAAAGGGAAGGATCCGGAACCCCTCGATCGCCACGCTGGAGGCGCTTGCGAAAGGGTTCGGTATGAGCGTAAGCGATCTTTTCCGGAGGGCCGAATTCGATCAGCGCGACTATTTTTCCCTGGGCTCCCAAAAAGGGCTCTATAAGATCGATCTTCCGTCCCAGGGCATTCAGCTGATCTCCTTTACGCCGCTCATGGAAGAGCTTTTTTGCGGGAAGATGATCCTTGAGGGTCAAAAGCGCTTTGATGAAAAACTATTCGGCGGGGACGGGACCGGAACTTTTTTCATCATGACCCTGATCGGCCAGTTCGAGGGGGAGATCGAGGGGAAAAAAGTGGCTCTAAAAGAAGGTGACAATCTTTATTTTTATGGAGGAATGAGATTTTGCCTGGCCAATGCTCTCCAGCGTAATTCCACGCTGCTTTTGGTGGCAGTGCCGTCCTGTCTGAGGACGAAGGGGGCCTTTAGGAGGCAAGGGCCTCTTCGTTCGCCGTCTGAAGAATGATTTTTAGGGATGAATTCCACCTGCCTTTTTGAAGGGCCTCTGGGGACCAAGAGGCCACCATAAAAATGGATTTGTGACATTAACTTAGGGGTCTCTTTGCCGATAAAGGAAGAGGTGTTCTATTAGGTCGAAGCAAGAATGGGGCCGTCCTTGTCATCCTTCAAGGATATAAATATAGGACAAAGGACTGTGGATTTTATTTTTAACCGTGGTAAAATGCCGCCAATAAAAAGCTTATGAAAAAAGTTATTTTCTTTCTTTTAGCGTCTTTTGTCACCGTCGGTTTTTGTGTGTTCTCTCCTCAGGGGCAAGCCGCGGAGAGTTCCGTGCCGGCGGCCGGCATAACCACAACTTCCGCAGATAAATCCATGCCTACCCCCGGCATAAGCTACGAACCCCTTATCTCCAGTACCACCCCGTCTGTTCCCGCGGCGGCTCCAGGAGTTTCGACCCAGTCTGCTTCGGTGCCTACCCAGGCTGAGGAGCCTGTCGCTGTGCGCAAAGACGCGCCCGCGGCCAAGATCGAGATCATGGATAAAAAAGAAAAGAAGAAACAGGGCAAACGCGAAAAGGATGAAGATAAGGCCCGCACGGAGGCCCTGGAAAAGGCTGTCGCGCAACAGGTGGACGCGATGCGGGCCGAGCGGATGCGGGAGATGCCTTATCTGGACAAGGTCTATATCCGGACCAGCATTACGCCGCTCAAGATCGAGCAGAAAGAGAAATTTTTAAGCGGCGGGGCTAAAGATCTTCAGGAGCTCATCCTTCGGGCCCAATCCGTACACACCCAGTCCAAGGCCGCGCATGAGAATATCACCCTTTACAACCGGCGAGTCATCCTCGCGTTACGGAAACTTTTCCCCGAGGTGTCGTTTAACTTCAACGACCGGGAGGGCGTGCTGAGCAACAATGCGTTTTCGGGGGACGATTGGCACGTCACGCTGCGCCAGCCCATTTTTAACGGGGGAGTCCTTTGGAATACGCTCCTCCAGGAAAAGGCGAACCTCGAGGCCGCCAAGAAGCAGTATGATAAGACCCTCGCTGAACTCGTGTTCGATCTCTCCCGCGCTTATTTTGAATACCAACGGACCTTGCAGACCGCCGAAGAAAATCGCATCGTAGTAGAAAAGATGAAGCATTTTGCGGAAATGTCGGAAGAGAAATTCAATGAGAAGATCGTTTCCGAGATCGAACACCTGAACGTGCAGTCGCTTTATAGTCAGATGCAATTCGATCTTGAATCCGCGAATCAAGAGTTGGAGATCGCAAAGCTCGATCTCCAAAAATATCTCGATCTTTCTGTGAACGATCAGTTCACGCTTGCCAAGGTCTACGATCTTGATGATGTGATCGAAGGGCAAGCGGTCCCCGCAGGGGGCGTGGCCGGGGCCAAGACCCTGCCCGATGTTTTTAAAGGCGAAAGCAAGGCGCCGGAACTTTCAAAATTGATCGATCTTTCGTACGGGCATCGTGCGGAACTCCAGGTCGAGGCCGCGAAGCTCCAGGCCGCGCGGCTCGGGGAACGCATCCGGTGGGGCGAATTTTTACCTAAGGCCAATCTGACCTATCAATTCGGGGCCCTGGGCGAGGCTTATCTCGATAACAGTGTTTATGCGGGCAGCGGCTACAATGCTAAAAATGAGCCGATCCTGAAGAAGGAATGGCAACTCATGCTCGAATTGAACTGGAATGTGGGCGGCAACAAAGTGAATTATACCTATAGTCGGGATCAAAAAGCGCCGTCCATCACGCAATACGATCAAGCGAATGGTTCCTACCTCAGGAAAAATGGTATGACCTTTGGGGTCCTGGACGGCCTGGATGCCTTCGTGAACGTGAAACAGGCCGAGGTCGACAAACTCAACCAGGTCGTGGAGTTGGAAAAGGCCGAAAAACAGGTGCTCCAGGACGTCAAGCAAGCCTACTACGATTATCAAAAGTCCACGATCCAGGTGAATTCCACGGTCAAGCGCCTGGAATACCGTAAACGTCTGCGTGACTTCGCCGAACATCGATTGAGCAAAAAAGAGATCGAGCTTTCCGAATATCTTCAGGCCGAGACCGATCTTGTGCGCGAAAAGGCGGAACTCCACAAAGCGCTCAAAGACTATTTTACGGCCAAGGCGGCGCTTAATCACGCGGTAGGTATTCAGAATTTTTTGAGCATGGAGACCGCGAGGGCGAAGTAAGAACCCGGCGAGGGTCCCGCGAAATTCCTCCTAAAATAAAGCAAGGTTCATCACGGAGTTTAAAATGGACATGAAAGACGAAAAGAATCCCGGGAACGAGAGACTCCCGTTCAAGATCAAAGCTCCGCCTTCGGGAGGGCCTGCCCAAATGCCGTTCCAGATCCCGGAAGAAATGAAAAAGCCATGGTTGTCCAATCCCAAGGTCCGTTGGATCATTATTGCGGTTGCCATACTAGTGTTGTTTTTTGCCGGCAAGATGGTGATAGGGCTTTTCAAGGGCAAGCAGCCTTCCTTGAGTGAAACGATGAAACAGCAACAACAGGCGGCCAAGGACGCTCCGGTGGCGGTCAAGGGGTTCAAGGTCGGCCGGTTCAATTATGAAGATTCCATGAACGTGCTCGGGACCATCAAGGGGGCCATGGAATTGAAGCTCAGTTTCGAGATCCCGGGCGTGATCAGTTCGATCAACTACAAAGAGGGGGAGCGCTACGAAGAAGGTGCCCTGCTCGTCTCCATGAAACAGGATGACATCCTCCTGCGGTTGAAACGGGCCCAAGCGGCTTTCAATAAAGCGGAGTCCCAAGCCAAAGTTACGGAGAACGAAGTCGCGGAGAATGAGAAGCTATTGAAGATGGGGGCGATACCGCCGTCAACGGTGGAAAAAAAGAAATTGGAAATGGATGCCGCAAAATATGAAGCTGAGGCCCAGCGTCTTGAAATGAAGGCGAACGAGGCCATGCTCGAAAAGTCCAACCTTTACGCGCCCTCCTCCGGTATGCTGGGGGACCTGAACGTTGAGGAAGGAGAAAATATCAGTCAGAGCACGCTGATCGGTACTCATATCAATATCGAATATGTTTACGCCGAATTCGGGATCGTCGAGCGTGATGTTCAGAAGATCACACTGGGGCAGAAGGCCAAGGTCTTCGTGGACGCTTATCCGGATAAAACTTTTGAGGGTGTGATCGAGAACATCGCACCGCAGATCTCAGGGACAAGCCGTACGTCCACCGCCAAGGTCCGCATTGAGAATCCCGAAAGGTTGCTGATGCCGGGGATGTTCGCACGTGTTCGCATCATGCTTTATAGCAAGAAGGACGCTTTAGTGGTGCCGACGGATGCCATCCAGGGCGGCGAGGGCGAGAAGTTCGTTTACGTGCTCGCGATGCCCGAAGGCCCTGCTTCCAACGGCGTCGAACCCAAGGTCGCGGGGGCCATGGGGGGGGTTGGAGCCATGGCTGGGTTGAGCGCCGGGGCCAAAGGCCAGGAAAAGGGCGGTAAGGCCACAGACAAGAAAGATTCCGCGAAGATCGAAGAAGGTACCGCTGAAAAGCGCCCCGTGACCGTGGGCTACACGCGCACCGATTATTCGCAGATCGATGCCGGTGTTACGGAAGGAGAGACCGTGGCCATGACAGGCTTCGAAAGATTGGAGGATGGAAAGAAGATCCGTTTGATCGAAACCCAAGAAGCTGAGCTTTAGCACCATGCGGACGAAAGAGGATCTCCGCAGAATGACCCCTGCCCCATGAACCTTCCCGAATTCTCGATCAAGAAAAAAGTCACGGTCTACATGTTCACGCTCGGGCTCGTCCTCCTGGGCGTTCTTTCTTTCAAGCGTCTTCCGCAAGATCTCTTTCCGCCGATCACATTCCCTCAGGTCACGATCGTGACCGATTATTCGAACGCCGCTCCCGAAGAGATCGAGACGCTGATCACACGGGTGATCGAGGAGGCGATCGGTTCCGTGGCGGGCCTGAAACGCATCGAATCCGTTTCTCGCGAAGGGCGCAGCACGATCATGGCATCCTTCAATTGGGGGCAGGATATCGATTTTGCGGCTCTGGCCGTTCGCGAAAAGGTCGACCTGATCAAGGAACGACTTCCCAAAGAGGCCGACGATCCGGTGGTCTTGAAATTCGACCCTTTTGCCCGGCCGATCCTCGTGCTCTCTGTTACATCGTCTGATCTTCCTCCTGTGCGCATGAAACTTCTGACCGAAAAAATGATCAAGGACCGCCTGGAAAAGGTGGAAGGGGTCGCCTCGGTGAGCCTTTCCGGCGGCGTGAATCGCGAGATCCTGGTCGAGATCGATCAGCCGCGCCTCCAGGCCAACCATCTCTCCCTTCTCGAGATCGTGAACTCGCTGGATGAGGCCAATATTTCCTATCCGGCGGGAAGTATCAAGAAGGGGCTCTATGAATACCTGATCCGCACGGTGGGGGATTTTCGCTCACCCGCCGAGATCGGGTATGCGGTGGTCGGGGTGGATAATGTGGAAAAACTCCGCCGCGAAGATATCAGTTTTATCGAGCGTGATACGGGCGAGGGCCCCCGCCAGACGATCGAGCGATTGCGTGGGGAAGTTGAAAAACAGATGCTCGAGAAACGTCTCGTGACCGTCAAAGACGTCGGAAATGTTATCGACGGGCTTGCCGAGAAGACCAGTGTTTCCCGCTACAACGGAGCACAGAACATTTCCGTGGCCATCCAGAAGCAGTCGAATGCGAATACGATCCAGGTCGTCGATCAACTTCGCAAGCAACTGAAATTCCTTGAAGAAGATCTGAACTCCCGGGGGCTTCAGGTGAAGATCATCTATGATCATTCGATCTTCATCCGCCGGACTCTAGAAAATCTGGCCCATGAGGCGCTCATGGGAGGGATCTTGGCATTGATCACGCTTTGGCTTTTTCTGAGAGTCCTGTCGGTTTCCTTCCTGGTGATCATCTCCATTCCCTTGAGCATCCTGGGGGTCTTCTTTTTGATGTCGATGGGGCATATCACCGTCAATATCATGTCTTTGGGCGGTATTGCGATCTCGATAGGCATGATCGTGGATACGAGTATTGTGGTGCTGGAGAACATTTTCCGGCGCCGGCAGCTTGGGGATGATCCTGAAAAAGGTGCGATCGAGGGGTCCAATGAGGTGGTTTGGCCTGTTGTCTCATCGAATTTGACAACGATCGCTGTTTTTTTCCCGCTGATCGTGTTCGTTCCCGGAGTTGCCGGACAGATCTTTAAGGATCTCTCCTGGGCCGTGATCTTTTCCATGATCTTTTCGATATTTATTCCGCTGACATTGGTGGCAATGCTTTCGATCTATACCGTCGTCCAGCAAAAAGATTATCGTCCGTTCAGCCTGACCGGGGATCTTGACCAGCGGATCCTGGGCCTTCCGACACCCGGAGCGCAAAACCGTTATATGGGGAAGATCCTCTTGATGGTCCTTGCGTTCTTGATCGCGAGTTTTTTGATCTTGCCGACCATCGACCGGGAGGTCTTGCCCAAAGTGGATCAGGGGAAATTCTATGTGAAGGTTGAAATGCCGCTTGGGACGCGGCTCAACGTAACGGACGGGATCTGCCAACGCATAGAAGAAGCGATCCGCGGCAACGATCTGGTCGAAGACATTTCGGTCTCGATCGGAAGTGAAAAAACAAGCCGGGGTGAGGTCCAGATCGAGACGCTGAGGCCTTCCCAGGCGCTTATTTTTGTGACCCTGGACAGTAAAAGGAAACGCCCTTCCTATAAGATCGTGGCCGATCTGAAAAAGAAGGTCGAAGAGCTCCGCCTCGAAAAGAATGATGCCAAGGTTGAATTCGTTCTTCAGGAGAGTGAATTCGCGGCCGGAGGGGATACGAGTCTTAAGCCGGTCCTGGTCGAGGTCAAGGGGTATGACTTTACGGCGATGGAAGGTCTTGTGAAGCAGCTTAAAGAGCGTCTGGGGATGATCCCGGGGATCGTTAATGTTCAGGATGATATCGGAGAGAAAACGCCCGAGACGAAGCTCGAGATCAACAAAAAACGCGCGGCTCTTTACGGGGTTTCCGCAATGGATGTTTCACTGACGGCGAAAGCGGCGATCGAAGGCGTGGTCGCGACCGAGTACCGCGAGGGTGGCCGCGAGATCGACGTACGGGTCAGGCTGAGCGACAAGGATAGGGATAATATCAAGAATCTTGGCAGCCTGTTGCTCTACTCCAAGGTCCTGGACATTCATGTTCCCTTGAAAGAGATCGCTTCGATCGATCGGGGAGCGGGGCCGAGCGAGATCAAACGTATGGACCAGGAGCGTACGGTGACTGTTTCCGCCGAGATCAACAAGACCCGCCAAGATAAGGATGTGTTAGAGGATGTTCAAAAATTTCTCGCGGGGTTAAGGGTCCCGAAGGACATTCCTGAGGACTTCCAGGTCAAACTTTCCGGTAAGGCCAAGGAGATCAAAGAGAATTTTGGAGGGGTGATTTTTGCGTTTGTCCTTGCCATTATGCTCGTTTATATGATCATGGCAGCTCAATTTGAATCTTTTTTACAGCCCCTCATTATCATGGTGACAGTACCGCTTTCCTTTTGCGGCGCTATCATTGCATTGAAGATCACTGGGAATTCTCTCAACGTTATTTCGCTCCTAGGGTT